>JBBRGY010000216.1:0-5751 GCA_038223495.1 Burkholderiales bacterium
ATCGGGTCGCCCGGCGCTAAGACAGCTTTTTTGTTCACGCGCGTGGGGTTGGCGGGCGCTGATATGGGGGCGTGCTCGTTGCTGCCGCGCATGATCGGGCAAGGGCGAGCGGCAGAGTTGCTGTTCACCGGGCGCGCGATGACGTCACAAGAAGGCTTGGCGTGGGGATTTTTCAATGCGTTGCATGCATCAGATGTGCTGAATGCCGAAGCTACCAAGCTCGCGGAATCATTGGTCGCAGGCCCCAATTTTGCGCATGGCATGACCAAAACCATGCTTCATCAGGAATGGTCAATGACCATCGACATGGCTATCGAAGCTGAGGCACAAGCCCAAGCAATCTGCATGCAGACGCAGGACTTTCATCGAGCGTTTCATGCGTTCGCTGCGAAGCAGAAGCCGGTGTTCGAGGGCAATTAGGCAACAACTAATCGGGTGATTGCTGCTGCGAAAGGTAGAAACGTGAGCACACAAATTGATCGATTCGTGCATGACCGGATGCCCGCTGCGAGCGATCTGCCGCAGTTTATTTTTGACCAGCCTGAGCTGCAATTTCCTGCGCAGCTGAATGCGGTAGTTGAGTTGCTCGATGGCAACGTGGTCAAGGGTAACGGTGAGCGAATTTTGCTGCGCGATGCGAGAGGAGCGCTGACCTATGCGCAGGCTCTTGATCGCGTCAACCAGCTTGGAAGTGCTTTGATCGAGGACTACGGTCTGGTGTCAGGAAATCGCGTCCTGCTGCGCGCAGGCAACAGTATCGACATGGCGGTGGCGTGGCTTGCAGTGGTCAAAGTTGGCTTGATCGCGGTGGCGACGATGCCCATGCTGCGTGTTCGCGAACTCGTCGATGTGATTGGCAAAGGGCAGGTCTCGTTTGCGCTCTGTGCCGATGCGTTGACCGAAGAATTGTTGCTTGCGCAAACTCAGTGCCTGGTGCTCAATCGCGTGGTTACGTTTAGCGAAGTCAGGGTCGCCGCCGACGCTAAAGGCACCCTTGGTCCAGCCGTAAATACGGATGGAGACGACATTGCACTCATGGCGTTTACCAGCGGCACCACGGGCAGCCCTAAGGCCGTATTGCATTCGCATCGTGATGTTATGGCTGCGTGTGAAACGTGGCCACGTCACGTGTTGCGTGCAACACCGGATGACATCGTTGTCGGTTCGCCGCCGCTGGCGTTCACGTTTGGGTTGGGCGGCATGCTGGTGTTTCCGATGTGGGCTGGGGCCAGCGTCTATTTTCCGGACACGGGCTACTCACCCGAGTTAATGGTGAAAACGATCAATGACGTTGGTGCAACGATTTGTTACACCGCGCCCACGTTCTATCGGCGGATGGCTCCGATTGCTGAAAAAACACCGATGCCCACGCTGCGCATTTGCGTTAGCGCAGGCGAGGGCTTGCCCGACGCCACTCGACAATTGTGGAAGCAGGCAACCGGCATTGAAATCCTTGATGGCATCGGTGCTACCGAGATGTTTCACATCTTCATCTCCAGTGCTGGAAGCGAGGTGAGGCGCGGTGCTATCGGCAAAGTCGTCCCCGGCTACCGCGCACACGTCGTGGATGAAAATGGTGATCCTTTGCCGCCGGGAACGATTGGCAAGCTTGCAGTCATCGGCCCAACGGGTTGTAAATATCTCGACGAACCACGCCAAAAGAGATACGTCAAGAACGGTTGGAACTATCCCGGCGACTCGTTTCTGATGGATGCGGATGGCTATTTCTTCTATCAGGCGCGCGATGACGACATGATCATTACGGCGGGCTACAACGTGGCAGGCCCCGAAGTTGAAAATTGCCTTGTTCAACATGCAGCCGTGGCGGAGTGCGCGGTGATCGGTCAATCTGACGTTGAACGCGGAATGATCGTGAAGGCTTTTGTTGTGGCGAAAGCGGATGCTGTTGTGGATGACGCGCTTCGGCTCACGCTACAGGATTTCGTCAAGGCGAATCTTGCGCCCTACAAATACCCGCGACAAATTGAATTCGTGGCGAGTTTGCCGCGCACTGAAACCGGTAAATTGCAGCGGCATCGATTACGCCAAAATGAGACTACACAATGAAACTACTTCAACCTCCCGAGTGGCTCGCCCCAAAGGGCTACGCTAACGGAATTGCCGCGCGCGGCACGATGGTCTTCGTGGGCGGACAAATCGGCTGGAACGGACAGCAAGTGTTCGAGACAGACGACTTCATTGCGCAAACGCGCCAGGCCTTGATAAACATCGTTGCTGTGCTGCGTGAAGCAAACGCCGGCCCTGAGCACATGGTGCGCATGAGCTGGTACATCGTGGATCGCGATGAATATGTGACGCGACTCAAGGAGCTGGGCGCGGTCTACCGTGAAGTGATTGGGCGCAACTTCCCGACCATGAGTTGTGTCGAGGTGTCACGACTGGTCGAGTCTAGGGCCAAAGTTGAAATTGAAGTGACCGCCGTGGTACCAGACGCAGACTAGGATTCATCCGTAAGTGCGATGACCTGCATCGCGACGAACTCTTTCGCTACATAATTCGGCGGTGGCTTTCCGTCTGGCATACTCGTGGCAAATTAAATTGATTACGGTGCAGGAGATCGCATGAAAAAGGTAGAAGCCATCATCAAGCCGTTCAAGCTTGACGAGGTTCGTGAGAGTTTGGCGGAAGCCGGTGTCACGGGGTTGACGGTTACGGAGGTCAAAGGTTTTGGCCGGCAGCGAGGCCACACAGAGCTTTATCGCGGCGCTGAATACGTTGTTGATTTTTTGCCAAAAACAAAAGTTGAATTGATTGTTGCGGATGGCGACGTCGAACGCGTTGTTGAAGCGATTGTTAAAGCGGCGCGGACCGGAAAAATCGGCGATGGCAAAATCTTTGTGTCTAGCGTGGAGCAGGTGTTGCGCATTCGCACAGGGGAAACCGGAGACGCAGCGATTTAGCTGCGATCATTTTAAATCTTTCAGGGAGAAAACAAATCATGTCAATGATGGATGAATTCAAGACCTTTGCACTCAAAGGCAACGTGATGGATTTGGCGGTCGGCGTCATCATCGGTGGCGCGTTCGGCAAGATTGTCGATTCGATCGTGGGCGACCTGATCATGCCGATTGTCGGCAAGCTATTTGGGGGATTTGATTTCTCCAACATGCTGATTGTGTTGGGCGATAACCCGAACAAGCTCACCACGCTTGCCGATCTCAAAAAGGCGGGTATTGCTACCTTCGCGTATGGCAACTTCATAACGATCCTGATCAACTTCCTCATTTTGGCGTGGATTATTTTCATGATGGTCAAAGCAATGAACAAGATGAAAAAAGCGGAACCCGCTCCTGCGCCCGCTCCTACGCCCGAAGACGTGGTGCTGCTGCGTGAAATCCGCGACAGCCTGAAGAAATAGGCTGCTAACGATCAGGGGGAAATCCCTATATTCGAAATAAAACCGACCCAGTGGTCGGTTTTGTTTTTTTGTAGGATTACACTGGTAGGCTTGAGGAAATTTGTGCTCATGGTCGGCATTGGGCGCGCAGTTTAAGACAGTAAACAGGAGGAAATGATGGTTCGTAAAGTTTCAGTATTGTTAGGTGCGATGTTGTTGGTGGCGAGCGCGTCGGCTCAGCTTAAAGTCGGCGTAGTGGTGTCTGCCACCGGTCCGGCAGCCTCACTTGGCATCCCGGAAAAAAATACGTTTGATCTGTTGCCAAAAACGATTGGTGGCATGTCTGTCACTTACATCGTGCTTGATGACGCGTCAGACACGACGAAGGCCGTTACCAATACCAAAAAACTAATTTCTGAGGATAAAGTTGATGTCATCATTGGCTCAACCATCACGCCAAACTCGCTCGCAATGATCGACGTTGCGGCCGACGCTGAAACGCCGATGATTTCGATGGCAGCGTCGTCGCGCATAGTTGCGCCAACGAACCCGAAAACGCGATGGATTTTCAAGACGCCGCAGAACGACTCGCTAATGGCCGATGCCATCGCGGTTAGCATGAAGGCTAACGGTGTGACGCGGATTGGCTTCATTGGTTTTAATGACGCTTACGGCGAAGGCTGGCTTCAAGAGATGCGCACTTCAGCAAAGACTGCGGGCATCTCGATCATAGCCGACGAGAAGTTCAATCGTACCGATGCCAGCACCACCGGGCAGGTACTGAAACTGATGGCTGCCAACCCGCAGGCCATTCTGATTGCCGGTTCCGGCACACCGGCTGCGACTCCGCATAAAGAATTAGTGGCGCGTGGATACAAGGGCAAGATTTATCAGACACACGGAGTGGCTAACTCGGACTTTTTGCGCGTTATGGGCAAGGATGCCAATGGCACGCTGCTTCCCGCTGGTCCGATGCTGGTGTATGAGCAATTGCCTGATAGCAACCCGATTAAAAAGGTGGCCAAAGCTTACATCGCAGACTATGAGGCGAAGTTTGGTCCACGCTCGACATTTGGTGGTCACGCCTACGACGCGGTTGCTCTCTTGACCCGCGCGGTTCCGGAAGCGGCTAAATCCGGAAAGCCAGGCAGCAAAGAGTTCCGCGCAGCGTTGCGTAATGCGCTTGAAGGCGCGAAGGATGTCGTGGGTGTGCATGGCGTGTTCAATATGTCGCCAGGCGATCACAATGGCCTCGACAATCGTGGCCGTATGATGATGACGATCAAAGACGGCAAGTGGATGATCGCCACTAAATAATCAGTTCGGTTTTGCAGTTCCCACAACTACAAATCGAGCGGAGTGTTCTGATCCTGATTCCCGCATCTGCGGGAATCGCAGCTGTTCCAAGGGGCTACTTTGGATAGCATGATCGCCGCATTGCTGACGCAGGATGGCCTGACCAACGGCGCGATTTATTGCATGTTGGCGCTTGCGCTTGTGCTGGTTTTCGCGGTCACGCGAGTGATCTTTGTGCCGCAGGGAGAATTCGTCGCCTTCTCGGCGTTGACGCTTGCTGCTTTTGAACAAAACAAGCTTCCCGGCACGGTCTGGCTATTGCTCGCGCTAGGGATTGCCGCTGCCATCGCCGACGCGGTGAGCTTGTGGCGTGAGCCGCGTCGTTTGCTGCGCGCATGGCTCGGAACTAGTGTGCCTTCCGTTGCGGCTGCGTGGCTGGTTTGGTTCGTTGCCAGTGCGCAATTGCCATTTGCTATTCAGGCCTTGACTACGATCATCGCCGTGACGGCGATGGGTCCCACGGTGTATCGCCTCGCATTTCAACCCATTGCGAATGCCACAGTGCTGACGTTACTGATTGTCTCGGTCGCCGTGCATTTGGTGTTGACCGGACTCGGGCTTTTGTTCTTTGGTGCCGAGGGCGTGCGCACGCAGCCTTTTACCAGTGCCTCGTTTACGTTGGGGGACATCACCATCTCCGGGCAAAGTCTCCTCGTTTATGCATTCACTGCGTTTTTGGTGATCGCGATGGCGGTATTTTTCAAGTTCACTTTGTTCGGCAAAGCGCTGCGTGCAACCGCTTCTAATCGCACTGGCGCACGCCTCGTTGGTGTGAGCCCGAATTTCGCAGGCAGTCTGAGCTTCACGCTGGCGGCGGCGATTGGTGGTGTGTCGGGCATGCTGATCGGGCCGATTGCGACCATCTATTACGACTCGGGATTCCTTATTGGGCTCAAAGGTTTTGTCGGTGCCATTGTGGGCGGACTCGCGAGCTATCCCGTCGCTGCGGCAGGGGCGATCTTTGTGGGCCTCGTCGAATCGTTTTCGTCCTTTTGGGCGAGTGCTTACAAAGAAGTCATCGTGTTCACGCTGATCAT
>JBBRGY010000217.1:0-5725 GCA_038223495.1 Burkholderiales bacterium
ACGCAGCTGCATCCACCGCAAACGCGCCACGTCCGTGAAAAAACGCGACCTTGTTTTTCTTGAACAGATACAGGATGCCGTCGTTGTTTTGCTTCACGACCGTGTCCTTGCGCGAGAGCATTTTGGCAACATCCATCGACGCACCTTTCACCGTAATGCCGTGTTCGGCGAAGTGATGCAGCGCGTGGTCGTAATGCTCTGAGGATTGCAGCAGCGCCTTCGAAGGGATGCAACCGACGTTAGTACATGTTCCACCCGGCGCAGGCTTGCCCGCCGCGTTTTTCCATTCGTCGATACACGCCACTTTAAAGCCCAACTGTGCCGCGCGAATCGCCGCGATGTAGCCGCCAGGGCCACCACCGATAACTACAACGTCAAATTGATCCATATCTGCACCTGTTCTCGTAGCGAGGGCAGCCTATGCCCACGCGTTCGTAAATTAAGCAAAGCGTGGGCACGGGGCGCCCACCGCACTGGTGGCTAATTCGCTACGCGTTGACGCGCAGCGCGACTCGAATCACAAGCGCCGCAATTCCAAGTCCAAACGTCACCTTTTCCACGTTAGACATCCTAGCGCTCGGCTCAGCGAGCGAAATTCGCTGATGGCGATACTGATACGACACGCAAAACATCACGAAGCCCAGCACGCCTAACCACGAAGGCAATGGCGGGCTTGTCCCATCGAACAGCGCGGGCGCGTTCGTGATCGCAATGATCCCGAACAGCACCTGCCACATGCGAACGGATGTGGGCGTATCGGTGAACATTAGAGGTCCAGCAACAACCGCGCTGGATCTTCAAGCGCCTCTTTCATCGCGACCAACGCCAACACCGCCTCACGTCCGTCGATGATGCGATGGTCGTAGCTCATCGCGAGATAATTCATCGGACGAATGACGATCTGCCCGCCTTCAACCACTGCGCGTTCTTTCGTGGCATGCACGCCAAGAATCGCACTTTGTGGCGGATTGATGATTGGCGTTGATAGCATCGAGCCGAAAGTGCCGCCGTTTGAAATCGTGAACGTTCCGCCCGTCAATTCTTCAATACCGAGCTTGCCTTCGCCGGCGCGTTTACCGTAATCAGCAATCTGCTTCTCGATGTCAGCGATGCTCATCAGATCGCAGTCGCGCAGGATCGGCACCACGAGCCCGCGCGGCGAACCTACGGCGATACCAATGTCGTAGTAGCCGTGATACACAATGTCGGTGCCATCGATTGACGCGTTGACGACCGGGTACATCTTGAGCGCATGAACAGCGGCTTTGACGAAGAAGCTCATGAAGCCGAGCTTGACGCCGTGGACCTTTTCGAACTTGTCTTTGTAGGTCGTGCGCAAATCAATAATCGGCTTCATATTGACCTCGTTGAACGTGGTCAGGATGGCGGCTGTTGATTGGCTTTGTACGAGGCGCTCGGCAACGCGCATGCGTAGCCGAGACATGGCGACCCGTTGTTCAGGGCGATTGCCTAGCGGGACGTTGACCGGCGGCGCAAAGACGGCTGCTGGTTTCGCAGCCGCGGGGGGGGCAACAGACACCAGAGCAGCTTTAGTCTCAACGGCTGCGATCACGTCACCTTTAGTGATGCGGTCACCACGCCCCGTGCCCTGCAAAGTCGAGGCATCAACGCCTTGATCTGCCATCATTTTGCGGGCGGCTGGAAGAGCTGAAACTTCCGTAGCAGCGGCTGTAGCGGGTGCGCTTGGGGACGCTGTAGCAATTGCGGCAGTAGCAGCTGCCGCAGGCGTAGCACCGACCTTAGCTTCCGTATCAATGACACCCAACACCACGCCAGAGGTCACCGTTGCGCCCGATTGCACGTTAATCTGAACGAGCACGCCATCGCCTTGGGAGGGTGTTTCTAGCACTACTTTATCGGTCTCGATGTCACAAAGATTCTGGTCGCGTTTAACGCTGTCGCCCACTTTCGCATGCCATGCGGCGAGCGTCCCTTCGGGGGTGCCTTCAGCGAGTTGCGGGACTTTTATTTCGATCAACATATTCAGTTCTTTTTTTCGTAGAGTGGGCAGCTTCTGCCCACGCGGTTGCGATAAGTTGGTGGGCACGGGGTGCCCACTCTACGGCTCAGCAAATTAGAGATTCGTCATCATTTGTCCAGTGCCCAACTTGGAGCTGAAAGCACTCTCGACGAGTTCTTTCTGCTGCGCGTTGTGCTTGGACAGATAACCGACCGCCGGTGACGCGCTGACAGCACGCCCCGCGTAGAGCAGCACTTGCTCCGGCTTTACATCGGCGCGGAAATACGCCATCAGGCGGTACCACGCGCCCTGATTTTGCGGCTCTTCCTGACACCACACAATTTCATGCGCATTCGGGAATTTTTTAAGCTGCGCCTTGAAGTCATCGTGCGGGAACGGGTACTGCTGTTCCAGACGAATAATGGCCACGTCTTTGATGTCTTGTTCGCGGCGATGCGCGAGCAGTTCGTAGTAGACCTTGCCCGAACACGCAATCACGCGCTTAACGTTTTTGGCGACAATCTTGTCGGTCTCGCCGATCACGCTCTGGAATGTGCCTTCGGCTAGCTCTTGAAGCGTACTCACGGCCTCTTTGTGACGCAACAATGATTTCGGTGTCATCACGATTAGCGGTTTACGCCAATCGCGCACCATTTGACGGCGCAGCATGTGATAAACCTGTGCGGGTGTCGAAGGGACCACAACCTGCATATTGTGCTCGGCACACAGCTGAAGGAATCGCTCGGGACGCGCGGAGGAGTGCTCCGGGCCCTGCCCTTCATAGCCGTGCGGCAACAGCAATGTGAGCCCGCACACACGGCCCCACTTCACCTCGCCCGAGCTGATGAATTGATCGATCACAACCTGCGCACCGTTAGTGAAGTCACCAAATTGCGCTTCCCAGATCACCAGCTGATTCGGCTCGGACGTGGAGTAACCGTATTCGAAGCCGAGCACCGCCTCTTCTGACAGGATCGAATCGATCACCTGAAAGTCGCCTTGCTTTGGCTTGATGTGTTGCAGCGGCGTATAGCTGCCGCTATCCCATTTTTCGCGGTCCTGATCGTGAAACACGGCGTGGCGGTGCGAGAACGTGCCGCGTCCGCAATCTTCACCGGAGAGGCGGATGCCGACACCTTCGTTGACCAGCGTAGCGTAGGCGAGATTTTCAGCCATGCCCCAGTCGAGCGCCAATCTGCCATCACCCATCGCCTTGCGATCGGCGATCATTTTCTCGACGCGCGAATGCAGGACGAACCCTTCGGGCATGGTGGTGAGCTTTTTGGCTAGCTCCTTGATCGTTTTCAGCGGCACCGTCGTATCAGCGGCGTCGACCCATGCTCGGCCCACAAACTTCGCCCAGTCCTGCTGGAAGGGTGCGACGTAATTCGAAAGAATTGTTTTGTTGGTGTGTGTGCCTTTGTCCATCGCGTCGCGGAACGCCGTGACCATGGTGTCGGCCTCGCCGGCTTTGATGACGCCTTCGACTTCGAGCTTGTCTGCGTAGAGCTTCCGTGTACCTGGATGTTGATGAATTTTTTTGTACATCAACGGCTGCGTGACCATCGGCTCGTCTTGCTCGTTATGGCCTAGGCGACGGAAACAGACGAGATCAATGAAAACGTCTTTGTGAAAAATGTTGCGATAGTCGAGAGCGATTTCGGTCACCAGCAGACACGCTTCGGGATCGTCCGCATTGACGTGAAAAATCGGCACTTCGGCCATCTTTGCGATATCGGTGCAATAGAGGGACGAGCGAACATCGCGCGGATCACTCGTGGTAAATCCAATTTGATTGTTGATCACGATATGCATCGTGCCACCCGTGCCGTAATGGCGAGTTTGCGACAGGGCAAGCGTCTCTTGAACTACGCCCTGGCCGGCAACGGCGGCATCGCCGTGCAACAGAATACCTAGCACCTGCTTGCCCGTGGTGTCGCCACGACGGTGTTGACGAGCACGCACTGAGCCAACAACAACCGGGTTGACGATTTCCAGATGCGATGGATTAAACGCGAGCGTGATGTGCATCGGGCCACCTGAAGTGGTGATATCGCTCGAAAATCCTTTGTGATATTTGACGTCACCGGCAGACAAAGTGGTGTCGTACTTGCCTTCAAATTCGGCAAACAAATCGGCTGGAAGCTTGCCAAAAGTATTCACCAATACGCCCAGGCGACCGCGATGCGCCATCGCAATCACGGTCTCTTGTACGCCTGCAGCACCTGCCTTTTGCAGCATGTGATCCAGCAACGGAATCACAGTATCGCCACCCTCGCCGGAGAATCTCTTTTGCCCCATGTATTTGGTGTGCAAATAGCGCTCAAGTCCTTCGGCTGCGGTGAGGCGCTCCAAGATATGACGCTTCTGTTCGGCGGTGTACGAAGGACGCAGGCGAATCGATTCGATGCGCTGACGCAGCCACTCACGTTCGTCCTCGTTGGCCATGTACATGTACTCAACAGCGACGGTGCGGCAGTATGTCTCGCGGAGCGTAGCAATAATTTCGCGAAGCTTGCCGCGACTTTGGCCGTTGACCAACAGCAAACCGGTAGAGAACTCCGTCTCCATGTCGCTGTCAGTTAGTCCGTAGTGTTTGTGATCAAGCTCCTTGATAAACGGTACGGCCTGACGTTTCAGAGGATCAATATCAGCAATGCGTCCGCCAACAAATCGGTACGCGTGAATCAATTTCATCACGCCAAGCTGCTTGTCCATTAACGTCGCGTCGATGCTCGCCGTAGCGGCTTTTCGTGATTTCGCCATCTTGGCGAAAGCATCAATCACGGGCTGATGCGCGACGTCGTTGGAACCGGCGCGCATGGCATCAAAGTAGTCACGCCATTTTTGATCGACCGAGGCAGGATCAGCGAGATAGTTCTCGTACTGCTCTTCGATGTAGGGCATGTTGCCACCGAAAATGGTGGAGGTCTGTTGCAGATCGTTCATCACGGAGTTGGGCTCCTTCGTTTAATTTTTTCCGTCCCCGGCGATGGAGAGGGAATCTGACTAGCGCTGATTTAATGGCTTGATGTCGCGACTCGTGGCGCCGGTAAACAACTGACGTGGACGACCGATCTTTTGATCCGGGTCGGCCAACATTTCGTTCAGTTGTGCTATCCAGCCAACGGTGCGGGCCAGCGCGAAGTTCGCGGTAAACAATGCGGTCGGGATGCCGAGGGCCCGCTGCACAATGCCGGAGTAGAAATCGACGTTCGGGTAGAGCTTGCGCGACACAAAATAATCGTCCGACAGCGCGATGCGTTCGAGCTCCATCGCGAGCTTGAACAACGGGTCATTTTGCAAGCCGAGTTCAGCGAGCACTTCATAGCAGGTCTCACGCATCAGTTTGGCGCGAGGGTCGTAGTTTTTGTAAACGCGATGACCAAAGCCCATCAGGCGAACCTGCGAATTTTTGTCCTTCACGGCAGTGATGAATTCACCAATTTTTTCAAGGCCACCGTTCTTCTGAATGTCGAGCAGCATCGAGAGCGCCGCTTCGTTGGCGCCACCGTGCGCAGGGCCCCAAAGGCAAGCAACACCGGCTGCAATCGCAGCGTACGGATTGGTGCCTGACGAACCGCACAAACGAACGGTCGATGTCGATGCGTTCTGCTCGTGATCGGCATGGAGGATGAAAATCCGGTCCAGCGCCTTTTCGACGACCGGGTTCACGACATAGGGCTCGGCCGGAACGCCGAAGGTCATTTTGAGGAAGTTGCCGGTGTAGCTGAGATCGTTCTG
>JBBRGY010000218.1:0-5723 GCA_038223495.1 Burkholderiales bacterium
TTCTCTGCCTTCAGTGTGAGTTGCACATCCGGTTTCGACGACAGCGTGCCCTTGCCGTCTACCGTGATGCGGCCGTCTCCACCACGCGCGGTGACCGCCTCAAGCTGCACTTGATCGCCGACAAAAACGATACGCCCGCGACCTTCAGTCAGATTGACGCCTTCGAGCGCGTTTTTGACACTCAAGTCGTTCAACACGAGCGCGCCCTGCCCTTTTGGTGCGCCCAAAGTGCCAGTGAATTTCGCGTCGCCGTTGACGCCGCCGCCCAACCGCCAACCCGGCGGCAGGAAGCTTCCCCACGCGGCTAAGTTGTCGAGCCGCGCGGTGAGTTTGCCGTCTAGCGGCGACGAGGCAGGCGGGAACACGTCTTGCGGCGACGCTGTGACGTTTGCCGTCGCTTCTACATGGCCAATTTGTTCGCCATCAACGAGCTGTGTCACTCGCCAGATGCCTTGCTCGGCGTTCAGCGTGAATTTAAGCTCTTTTAAACCCAGCATGCCAGCGCCAGCGTTATCGCCGATGCGCAAATCGCCCGATTGCCGTGCAAGCTCCAGCGTTGCGCGAGTTCCGTTATCGGTCGATAGCGCAAACTTGCCCGCGAGTACCAGATCGCCTTCGAGGTTCTTTCCCCCGAGTTGGCGCTCGAGCGCGACGACGTTAAACGGCCCGATATTGCCAGCGCCAGAGAACTTGGGTGACGATTGAGTAGGGCTCGCGGCGGTGTATTGCAGCGCAGACCAATTGATGGGAACAGTCGCGATAAGCGCCCTCCCGGCATCTGCGGCAAAGCTACTGCCCGAAGTGGGCGTACCGCTTTTCCAGCGCAACGTAAACGGCTCGACTCGCGCCCACGTTCGTGGGGTGGCGCCTTCGCCTGCAACAACCTCGTTAACCTGTAAGTGCTCAATCGCACCCGTCCACGCCGCAAGTGCGCTGCTTGCGTTGCTCTCGGTGCGCCCCGCCAATGCCGCACTCAATTGCAAATCGCGCTCGCCCTGTTTCATCGTTCCGATCGCTTCGATGCGGTGCTCACGCAGGCTGCCTCGACCTTCCAGTTTGAGCGAGCCCACCCATGTGTTGCCCGGTGCGCTGCCGCTGATCCCATCGGCGCTGAGATCGAGATTGAACGGCGCGTCCGGTTGCAGTGCGACTCGCAATTTCGCTGCAAATTTCTGCACGCGCGTGGTCGCGTGCGCCAAGTCTTGTCCTGTCACGCTGGCATCAACGGCAAGCGCGTTCCACGCGCCGGACAGCGTGCCCTTACCCTGTATAACGCCGCCCAGCGTGGCTTTGTTCAATTCGCCCGTTTTTCCCGGCGCTGGAGCTAACGCTTGCAGCGCACTCAAATTTTGCGCATCGACGGACCACGTGAGCACATCGCTCGCGGCACCCAGGCGACCGCTCCATTGCGCGCGATTAGTTGCGAGCACGAGATTGCCAGTTGTCTCGATGCGCGGCGGCAAATTGGGAGCGTCCGCAGGGCCTAGCAACGTCAGTTTTGTCTCGCCCGCCAGCGCTTGGGCGCCCCAGCGACTGTCCTTGAGTACAACGTCCGCACTGGCGGAGATGGGTTTCGCCGGGGTCGCAGGATCGATGATTGCAGTGGCTTTGATGCTGCCGTTGAGCATCGCGCTGGGCCCGCTGCCCGTGCGCGGAGGCATGAACGCGAACGGGTCGAGCTTTGTCAATTGCGCCTCAGTTGTCACCCGCCACGGATTGATTTTTTTTGCCGCCGTTGCCGCAGTGGTGTTCGTTGTGGCTTCACGTTCGGCGAGCATCGTTGCACGAACTTGTGCGCCCCCAGCGACCACGTTGAGCTCGCTCAACTCGATGCGTGATTGCTGAATTTTCCCAGTTAAATTGACGTCGACGCCGGATCGCAGTCCAGTCGGCAAACGCTTTTGATCGATAAGCGCGGCAAGCGCTGTGCCTTTGAGCGTCGCCTTGAGTGCGATGGGTTTGACCGCCGCGGTGTCTTCACCCGAAGCGACGACTCGCCCCGCCACTTGAAGTGCAGGCCAGCGCGCGTCCAATGCGGTGAGCTTGACGTCGCTGGCATCAAACGCGAGTTGCCACGGTCCGGTCTTCCATGTGCCACTTCCCGTGACACGACCTGCATCGCCTTTGCTGCCGGACAGCTGCGCGCTGAAAGCGTCGATGACCGCGTTCTGCGACGTTCCGCTGGCGGAGACTTTGAGGGCTGAAACGGGAAGCAGCTTGCGATCTAGCGACCCCGGTGTCGCGTTAGTCGCTTCCACGACGATCTGTATCGGCTCATCATTGCTGAGCGCGATGTCGGCCTTGCCAGTGAGCGCGGTCGAAGGTGCGCCAGGCAGCAACTTGCTCACATCAAAGCGATCAAAGCGCGCGACCAGTGCTGGCAACGGCAACGGAGCAAACGGCTGCACACGAGCGGTGACATCGAGCGCTTGGTCTGCGGCTCGTGCGGTAACCGTCACGCCGAAATTTTCGAGCGGGCCCGCTGCGATGAGTGCTGCCGTCCACGGCAAACCCGCCGCTTCGCCTTTCGCCTCTTGTGTGGCGGAGAGATTAGCGATTAGAGCGAGCGGCGATTGTGGATTGATCGTCAAATCGCCGTTGACACTCAGCGTATTGATCGAGGCGTTCGCAAGCTTCACGACATGCGCTTTGTCGCCAAGATTGACCGCACCGTTGAGCTCGGTGATTACGGTTCCTTTCGCTGCCTCGGTCTTTTCCGGATGGACACTGAGCTTGCCAATCGTCAGCGCGTCAATCACCACCGCGAACGGTAGTTCCAGTGACGTCGGAGGTGGGCTGGGCGCGCTCGGACGCGTGCTGACGTCAACCTCAGCAGCGCTCAGGCGATCAAAGTGAAAGCGCGGCGGGCGCAGCTCGTAGTCCGCGAGTGAGTAGCTCAAGTTGCGAACGACGATACGTGACGACGCGAGAGCGATCTGAACTTCCTTTGCGGAAAATTTACTGCGAATATCTCCCGCAGGCTCGACAACCGTAACGAGTCCGTCACTCCACGACTGAACCGCGCCAAACAGCGTGCGTTGGCCATCCGCCGTTTTTATCAAGTAGAAAATTGCCGCCACGATCACCACAAATGTGACCAACAATAAGGCGACGAGTCCGAGCGACCAGCGCACTGCGTGGTGCCTGAAGCTTCTAGTTTTTTTTGCCGGCGAAGGCGCTTGCGTTGAAGCTTGGGTACTCACTAAAAGGTAACCCCGACCGAAACCCCAAAGTTCACTTTTTTCGTTTGCTGCGCATAAGCAAGGTATCCACTCACCGGGCCGACCGGGCTGCGCCAGCGAGCGCCGATGCCATAGCTCGTGTTCGCCTTCCACGTGCGAGCCGAGTCAGCCGCATCACCCACATCTACGAACACCGTGCCATAAATCCCCGGCTTGATTTCACGCGCGATCTCAGCGCTGCCCGTCATCAAAAAGCGTCCGCCTGCAACATACGTTCCGGTGGGATTGACGCCCTGGATGCCCAGCGTCTGAAAGCCGTAGCCGCGCACCGACACCTCACCGCCCGCTTTAAATAGCAGGCTTTGTGGAATGCCCGCTGGCGTGCTGGCAAACACCTGCCCAACTTCAAGCCGCGCCTGCGTTAGCCACTGTTTGCCAAGCGGATAAAAATAGGTCGCGCGACCCAACGCACGGAGAAATGGTTTGCCGTTTTCCGTGCTGCCAAACCTTGCGCCTGCGCCGATTTGCCCAGATATGGCAAAACCTTGCGTCGGAAAAACTGGATCATCAACATTGCGCCAAACCATCTCGGAACCAGCAACCGCTGCGTTGCCCGTCAAGTCGTTGTTCGGGGCGCGCACCGCCGAGCGCAGCACGTCAACAAAGTAGAGCCGCGTGATGCGATCAGTGTCCTGTCGACGACCGACACGCAGGCGCTGGTTGTCAATCACGAGACCTGCCACGTCAGTGCGTCCCGCCGATACTGACACCAGATTTCGATAATTGTTGGGCAAGGGATACGACAGAAAGTCCGCGCTAAAACTGCTCTCATCGCGGGCCCAGCGTAGTCGCGTGAGAGACTGCCAGTCGAGTCCGAACAGCCGCAGATATTCATGCTCAGCGGTGACGCGCGGCCCGTTTTCGGTGCTGAAGCCGGGGCCAAACAGCAGGCGATGAAGCGTCTGCTCGCGCAATCGCACTTGAACGGGCACTGCATCCGCCAGCGCCGGATTTGGCTCAATATCGACCACTGCCGCTCGGAACAAGCCACTCGATCGCAGGCGATCCTGAAAGTCCAGCAAGGCTTTTTGGGTGTACGGTTGACCAACAGTGATCGTTGCCAAATTGTCAACGGTGGAACGGGGGTAGCGCTGCAGTCCAGTGACGGTGATCGGCCCAAATTTGAACTCGGGGCCACTGTCGAAATCGACCTTCAGTGCGGCCTCGTTTGCTTCGGCGTCAATCGTTGCGGCGCTGTCAGCGATGCGTGCGGCAGGATAGCGATCAGCCCAAAGGCCAGACAACAACGCACTCTTTGATGAAGACCACTCGCTGTCCTGAAACGGCGCGCCAACCGGCAAACCCCATGCGCTCCGAACTGTCGCGACGCGCGTTGCTCCACCAGCTTCTATGGTGATGGCACCGGAGGGCGTTATCGCAACGGAAGCGATCAGGGTGCGCGGCCCCGGCGCGATGGTCACGGTGACTTTGCGTTGAGCTGAATTTCCGTTCTGCAGGCCGGTGGTCTCAATACGAATATCAGCGTTAAAGTAACCGTCCGTTTCGAGCAATTTGCGCAATTGCTCTGGCGCAATTTCGACGAGTCGCGTGATCTCAGCATTCGTGACGTCGGCCTGATCGGCGAAACGCGAAACGTCTGCGTAGCGGGCGAGTGTTGCACGCAGCGCAGATGGCACCTCCGGCGCAACGAAGCTTACCTCGTACGCAGCCGCATGAATGATTGGGGCACAGCACAGCCCGATCAACAATGCCGCAGGCAGACGTGCTCGCCTGCGGTCGAACCGACCTGCCTTTGAGGGAAGGGCGTTAAGCCAGTTTGCGTCGAACAATGTCGTTCACTTGCGCCGGATTGGCTTTCCCCTGTGAGGCCTTCATGACCATGCCGACGATGCTCATGAGCGCTTTTTCTTTACCGGCTTTGTAATCGGCAATTTGGGCTGCGCTTTTTGCGAGAACTTCGTCAACGATTTTTTCTAGTGTGCCGCTGTCGCTGATTTGTTTGAGACCCTTGGTCTCGATCACGTTGTCAACGCTTGCCGCTTCACCGCTCCACAACGCTTCGAATACGGTCTTCGCGATCTTGTGACTGATGGTGCCGTCGCTGATGCGGGCGACGAGATTCGATAAGCGCACTGCGTTTACCGGGGACGCCTCGATACTCTTGTCTTCGCGATTTAGCGCGGCTGACAATTCGCCCAACATCCAGTTGGCGACCAGTTTGGCATCGGCGCCGGCGTTCACGGCGGTCTCAAAATAGCTCGCAGTTGCCCCGTCTTGCGACAGGAGCGTCGCGTCGTAATGCGACAGGCCGTATTGCGAGGAGAACCGCGCGCACTTCTCCACCGGCAGCTCAGGCATACCGGCCTTGATGCGAGCGAGCATTTCATCCGAAACCACCAGCGGCGGCAGGTCGGGATCAGGGAAGTAGCGATAGTCCATCGCGTCTTCCTTGCTGCGCATCGCTTTCGTCTCGCCCGTATCCGGGTTGAACAACACGGTCGCCTGTTGAATCTTGCGACC
>JBBRGY010000219.1:0-5690 GCA_038223495.1 Burkholderiales bacterium
CGTGCTCACCGCAGTGCAGACACCCGGCATCAACGTGGTGGGCATGACCATGCTGTTGCAGTTTGTCGTGAGCTTCGGCTTTATCCTGCCCGTCAACGCGCCGCAAAACATGATTGCTTACGGCACCGACACGTTCGACGCCCGCGATTTTGTACGCACCGGGCTGGTCATCACGGCTGCCGCGATGATTTTGCTGGTTGTTTTCTCGTTGACGTATTGGCCGTGGATGGGCTACATGACCAAGTTGTGAGGGCGTGACGCTGGGCGCTCTGAATCAGGAGCGCTGCGTCATGTCGGCGCGGATCGCCTTGCTAGCCTTTATTTCCTGGTCCTCCATTCGCGAGGTGCTGCGATGAGACTCTACGCCCGTGGCGCGCATTTCCAATTTGCATGTTCAAGACAGTCTCAGAATCGCTGTAGCGGAACATGTCGCCGGTTCGTCTACGGTACCAGCGACTGCAGGTAGTTCTGAACCTTCAGCGCTGTGGTACGCGTTCCGTTCTGGGTGTCGACCGCGCCCGCGATCAGCGCGTCTCCGCTGAGGCCAAGCAGGTAGCGGATGATCAGTAAGCCGTCGGTCAGTGCATACGCGTTGCCGCTGCCGTCAACGTCGAGC
Source organism: Burkholderiales bacterium (assembly GCA_038223495.1). Classification (GTDB taxonomy): domain Bacteria; phylum Pseudomonadota; class Gammaproteobacteria; order Burkholderiales; family Casimicrobiaceae; genus Casimicrobium. Next base: position 617 of record JBBRGY010000219.1, read on the forward strand.
AAAGGCCGAATGGCGTCGAGGTAGTTTTTGATTGCAATCGCGTCGGTACGCGTCGCGGTATTCCCGAGCGCTCCGGAAACCAGCGCGTCGCCGGTGAGGCCGAACAGATATCGGACGGCGAGCACGCCGTCGGTGAGCGCATCGTATTTCTGTTGCGTGACACTGTGATCGATATCGAGCGTACCCCCGAAGTTGAAGTACGGTTCGCTCAAAGCTTCATCGATTCGCCACGGCGATGAAAAGTCAAAGCCCGCGAATGATGCCTGCTGCTTCATTTGAACGCTGTTGAGGGCGATTGTCCCGCCCGCCGTACCCGTTCCGATTACCGGTCGTCCGGTTGTCGTTGAGGTGTTCCAATAGTTACTGGCATTTGCGGCCGCCTGATTGTCGCCGACGAGCGCGCCAATCGAACCGGCGCCAGACAAGGTGACCGTGCCCGAGGCGTAACACCGCGCGATGTTGCTCGCAGCTTCGTTGCGTCCGACCAATCCGCCGACTTTGTCGGACCCGGTCACCGAGCCTTTCGCGTAGCAATCACGGACGCCGAAACTGTTGGTGGAGCTCTGACCAACAAGGCCCCCGACGAAGTTAACGCCGGTTACGGTCTTGATCGCGTAGCTCGTTTCGATCGAGCCTTGATTGTTCCCCACCAGCCCGCCGACCCGGTCGTTGCCGCTTACCGTCCCGGGATTCGCGTAGCTCTTTTTGATGGCACCGGAGTTGAACCCGATAAGTCCGCCAACATAGTCACCTGTTGCCGTCACGGTGCCAGTCGCAAACGTCGTATCGGTCGTCCCGCTGCCCCGGTTCCCGATTAGACCTCCGACCAACGTGGTGCCCGACACCGAACCCGTCGCGTAGCTCGTATTGACGGCGGGATCGGTGCTTAAGCCGATCAGACCGCCCACGTTGCCCGCTCCAGATACATCGCCGTGCGCATGACTGTCGCTGATCGCACCGACGGTATGCCAACCGACTAGCCCGCCGACTTTGGCGGCGTTCGCTGCTGTTACGTTTCCGGTGGCGTAGCTGTTGCTGATGCCGCTGCCTGCAGCACTAATGCCAACGAGCCCGCCGACTGATTCAACGGCCGCGCCACTAGCATTGACTGTGCTCGCCGAGTGGCTCGACGTGATCGAGCCCTTGTTATCACCAACCAGTCCACCCACGGAGCCCGCGGACGCGCCGCCGGTGACCGTTTGCCCAGCGATGGTGGTGGCTCTCAGGATCGGACCGGCGTTGCTGCCAATCAGTCCCCCGACGCCGCTGAGCGGGCCCGACACTGCACCCGATGCCCAGGAGTCTTCAGTTGCATGCGAGTCCTGCATACCGATCAGTCCGCCGGCGAACGCGTACCCTGGCAGCGATGAAACGTTGCCGGTGGCCGTAACCATTCCCGTCGCGTAGCTGAACGTGACCTTGCCGGTGCTCTGGCCAAGAAGGCCACCCACGAGGTCGTCACCATCAACCTTGCCGGTCGCAAAGCTCGCTGTCAACGCAGGCGCGCCGCCCTGTACAAAGGTACCGATCAGTCCGCCGGTTGCCATAAGTCCTGTGACGTGTCCAGTGGCGCTGCTCGACGCGACCGTCGTGCCCAACGCTTGTCCAATCAGGCCACCGACGAAGTCCGAAGTCCCGGTCACGTTTCCGCCCGCGCTGCTGGCTGTCACGATGGTGCCGCCGATGACACCGACGAGGCCGCCCACCTTCGTCCGCCCATTCACTGCGGCCGTGGAACGGCAGTTGGTGATCGTAGGGATCGGCGAAAACATGGCGGCGTTGCCGACCAGCGCGCCGACAGAATCTTGGCCCGTGATCTGTCCGCCGATCAGACGGATGTTCTTCAGTTCGACATCGAAGTAACCGCCGATTACCTTTAAAAAACCGACGTCATTTTCGATGGGACGATTGATGAACAGATTCTGGATTTCAAAGTTCTGCCCGTCGAACCCGTCCATCAGAACCGCATTGACGGGTGCCCAACCTGCGCCGCCGAGCCAAGTGTTCGTGTCTGAGGCATCGATGTTCGCCGTCAGTTTGTAGTTCGACTGTTGAGGGAACGCACCGCTCGATTCCATGAACTTACGCAATTCGGCCAGATTGGAAATCTGGAATGGATCGCCTACCGTGCCGTTGCCACCAGCGTAACTTCCAGCTGCTGGCGTATCGGCCGCAGCGTTTCCGGCAAGCGCAAAAATCGACAGCATCGCAGCGGCAGCGAGCAGGGCGCGATTTAAGAGACTTGATCCTCGAGGGATGGAATTCATCTCACGTGCAAAAAGCGGACTGGCAAAAAATCGAGTGGATGCGTTCATATTGAAGTGCTTCGTTGTCCGAAGCGCGAGAGCCTCATTTCGCGCTTAGTCGATTTGCTTGTCACTTAGCTCGAGGAGCAAGGGAGCGACGGTATCAGAAAATTCACTTGCGGCGCAGCCGTATTTGATTTCTAAATGCATATTCGCTGTCTGGAGCAGACACAGGTTTGACCTCCTTAAGCTCGGTCAATACACTACCAGTGAGCGTCTGAATTACGCGAATCTCGGCTTGCGAATCGCCGTCTGTGCCCTTGCGCGAATAAACCACGGTCCAGTGCTGCGCGTGTTTGTAATCGCGAACCACCGCGTCGTCGGTAAATGTTTCCACCGCGCGACCTTTGCGAAAAACGGCGGAAGTCGTGCGACTCGTTTTGCCATCAAAGAGGCTCATCGTGGTGATGTACACCGCGCCCGTTTTCGGGCCATCATCGAACGCTGAAACGCGCGTCATTGTTACTCCGTCCACGCCCACCTCAATGCGCGTTGTCATCGGTAATTGAATTTTTTTGCCCGACTCATAGTCGCGATATTCGAGCGCGCCGACCCACGTCCCGCTCAAGGTTCGCTCCAGCGCGTCGGCGGTGGGTGATGTGGCCGTAGCTTGCGCCGACGCGGAGGAGGCATGAAAAAGAGCCAGGCCGAAAAGTATCAGTGTGCGCCGAACGATGGTGGCAAAAGTGGCTTTCATTGGTGCGATGTGTCCGTTTTGAATCAATGTCGCAAGCCTAAGGTAGCGGGGCGTTGGACAGTTCATCGACAAAGACAATTTTTCGTAACGCTGCGGTGAGTTCAGAATTTCAAGGACCACCACACGCTTGTGGTTCCGCGTGTTCCTACAACGAAGCGAGCTTGACGTCACCGTCGCGCAACGGGAACATGCGCGGGTACCACGCCGACAAAAAACCGGCGTCTGCGGCTCGGTCATACAGCGGGTCGCAGACCACCGCGAGTTTGCTCCAGGTCGAAAAATCTCCGACCGGCACCGTTTGGTCGCGATTGAGCACCACAAAAGCATGGTTCCAGCTGCCACGATACACGGCAAAGAATTCAACTGGCCGAACCCCCAGCCGCTGCAAGTGTCGAAACGCCACTGCAGAGAGTTCGCAGCAGTTGCCCGTTTGTGAAGCCACCGCCTCGCGAACCCATTGATCGACAAAATCATCCCAACCGGCGTTGCTATTGGCCATGGCGACGCGGTTTTCGCTCGCCATATTGACTGATTTAATGCGCGCCGCAAATTTTTGTGGCACGTTTAGCGGATCGCGAATCCACCCACCACCGGTATTTAGCGCGCGATATCGCACTTGACCCTTCACCTGCGCAATCGCGCCCTTCGCCACAGCAAGATATTCCGAGAAAATCATTGCATCCCTCTCGATTGCCAACAGCCCAGTGCTGTTGTTCAACGTATCAAGCGGAAAACGCAGCAAATCGGATCATGCGGTTCGCAGGCGAATACGAAGAAGGGTTTACGTCACCCGCCCTAAATCCCGAAGTACCGATCCGGCCGGTGATTGATGGCAATCACGAAATTAAGCGCCACGGCGGCCAGTATCGAGAGCAGCACTTTCTCTGGTGCTACCACGAGCATCGCAAGTGCCAGGATCGCCAAATCGCAGATCATTTGCACTGTGCCCGCGCGCCAGCCTTTGCGCTGCTGCAAATAAATCGCCAGCACCCCCAGCCCGCCGAGACTGGCACCGTGGCGAATCAACATCAAAATGCCGCCGCCCGCGAGCAGCCCACCCATCACCGCAGAAAACGCCGGGTTCAGCGTTGCGAACGACACCAGGTGCGGCAAGACTTCGGTGTACACCGCCACCAACGCCACGGCACCGAACGTTTTCACGGTGAACACTCGACCCATCGCGCGGTAAGCAAAAACGTAGAACGGAAGATTGAGCACGAACAACACCGCGCCTAGCGACCAGCCGCTTGAGTACGTCACCAAAAATGACAGTCCGGCAATACCGCCTGGCAACAGGCCGCTGCTCCTAAAAAACACCAACGACAGCGCGACAAAGAGCGTTCCCGTGAGAATGCCCTGCACGTCCTCAAGCGGGGTGTGCAGCGCTGCTTCTTGGGGCGTCGCTTTCAATGTGGAAGGTGCGAGGGACATGCGGTGCTCAATCGTGCCATGTAGGAACGCCGCGATCATAGTCGCGCCGCGCACTACCTTGCATGACGCAGCGCAAACGAAACTCTTCAAGTGGTCAAGTGACGTCGCGGAAGTTGCATTTGCCGATAGAAAAGCGCGCTATGGCCGCACCTTCAAACTAATCGTGGCGAGGTCCTTTTGACCGCTGCTTGAGATGATGCCGTGATCCTGAATGTCGGCGAACGCAGTGTCGCTGTTCAGACTCTCCATAGTGCGCGTCACTTGCCCGCGTGCGGTGACGCGCAGAGTCAGCACGTAACGGTCGCTCTCAAGACGCATGTCCTCCAGCGTTGCATTGCTGTCAACATGGCGCGCCATCATCGCGCGCATGTCGGCGGGCGTTTGTGTGAGCGCAGCTGGGGCGGTAGACGCAGACGCAGTCGTGATCTCTGCTGGGGCCTTTGTTGCGGCAGCGCCGGTTGGCGCGGCGCCGTTCTCCTGCTCGTACGCCTGGCCTTCGATGTGCCGCAGCTTCTCAGGCGAGATGACATCGTTCGGGCCGGGCACAGGTGTCGGCACGGACGCCTTCCAGCGCGTCCAGTATGTGTTGATGTCAAACCAGTAGGGAAGGCCTTTGCCGCTACCCGCTTGCCACGTAAAT
>JBBRGY010000220.1:0-5676 GCA_038223495.1 Burkholderiales bacterium
GAGTGAATGCATCACCGCCGCATACTGATCCGTTTCATAAAACATCATGCTGTCGCAATACGTTCGGTAATCGCCGTGCCGAATATGAACGCCGATCAGCACGTCACTGCGTTCACGGGCGCGGGCCACCAGCGAGCGGCGCGCCTTTTCTAGCGGCGCTTTCAAGGCAAAAAATTTGCGCAAATCATCTGTTCGTCGGCGCATGCTTTGCGGCGCGGTAAAAAAGAAGCCGTCGACGAAAACCAGCGCCCTCTTCCTCGCAAGCGTCAGGAAATCTGCATCCTGCTCAATGTTGACGATGCGACCCTCGGGAATAGTCACATTCGAGAACATTCGCAGACGCAAATTAACGCGGTGGCAAAACTTCCAATAAGGAGCTGGCCAGGTGTTACCGGCAATGGCGGAACAAGCGCCTTCTCGCTCAAAAAATGGAATCGATCCAAATCGGGGATTGCGAATTTGGACGCCGTTTTCGGCACCAAATGCGAGAAGGTTGGCGTAAGTCCAGAGGCGGTTGCCCAGCCGCCCATATTCTCCCGAGATGACAATCATGCGTTCAAACCTTCACTCGAATTCGGTTGTTGGGCTGACGATGCAACCGACGAAGGACCCTGCAAAGCGCCGCGCCGACGGGCCCTCAGCGCAGCAATACGTTGCACCACCGGCGTTTTGGCGAGGTCCGCGTACAGTTTGAGCGTGGGATTGTCGGCGTCCTGTTTGCGCGGTTGCGCCGCGTGCCATAGATGCACGATAGGCAATTCGCCGTAAGGCCACACAGCAAGCGTGCCCGCGCGTTCCCAAAACTCGTTGTCTTCCCCGCCCCACCCCACAAACGCTTCGTCCATGCCGCCGATGCGATCAAACGCCTCCGCCGTGATGGCGACGCTGCCGCCACCCTCCAGATTTTGGATGATGCTCTCAGGCGCTTGCGACAGCGCGTCTTGATCGCCACTAAAAATTCTGTTGGTGTGCGATTCCGATAGATAAAACACAAATCGCTTCAAGTTAACCACGTCAAATCCCGCCGCTACGCGTTCGACGACCCGGCTAGCGTATTGACAAGGCACCAACATGTCATTGTCGTGCAGGATCAGGATGCGCCCGCGCGCCTGATCGGCCGCGACGTTGAACGTCCACGAGCGGCAATACGGCAGATCATCGCGAGGCGGTGGCAAGTGAATGTGGCGCACCCAATTCGGCAGCCGCCCGATGAGCTGCGATTCGGTGTCTTGCTCTACGACGATACATTCGATGAAGACGTCGCGCTGCGCGCCGATGCTTTCTAGCGTAGCCAGCAGGTGCGGCAGTCGCGACTGACCGCGATGCCCGATCACAAACGTAACGTCGGGGTTAGTGTTGGGCACAATGAGAGGCAGCGTTGGCGATCTGACAATCGGGCTGTCGCGCAGCGAATTGCGCATCAACCAGCGACCCAAGGCCGGCACTATTTTGGGAGCGTGTAGTTCGGACGTCCACTGCCACAAACATCGAAACCCCGAGCCCTCAGGCGCACGCTCCAGCGTTTCACTTCGATTGTGAACTGAAAGATACGCGCGATCACGGCGGCTTAAAGCCCAGACATAACGTGGCACGTCGAAAAGAAGCACGCCGAGCAGCTGTTTCATTACACCGGTCTCAACGATGTGTCACTACAGGCGCCACCCACAGGCATCTCGCGGTCAACGCGAGCGGCTTTAGCAAGAAATGCCATCGCGTCGGCGGATGACTGTCGCGTGTGTGGCCATTCGGCGCCCGCTGAGGCATGCTCGTACGCTACGCCCAGAGCTGCCCGCACCGTCTCACCCAATCGGAGGCCCAGAAAACGATCCAGTCGACCCAACAACGGCGGCGATTCCTGCGCCGTGAGCGCGGTGCCGGGCGGTGGCGAAGGCAGCTGAAGCGCCTGCCCAAAAGCGTCGGCCCATGCCTTGACCGAGGCATCAAGGGTGTAGCGGGCCAACACCGTCTGGTAGGCGTTGTCCGTCAATCGATTGTGCAGGGCTACGTCCTGCAATTGCATCACTTTCGCAGCAGCCGTTTTTGTATCGCCCACCGGGAAAAGCAGACAGTTTTGACCGTCAATCAACGCTCGTTCACGCCCCGCGCCCACGTATGAACTTGAAACGACAGGCAACCGATTCGCCATGGCCTCCCACGCGACGATCGGCCCTGTTTCCCAATCGGAGGTGATGATCAGCGCGTCGGAATCACGATACTGGTGCGCCAGCGCCTCACGGTTCAACACACCCGCCCAACGAACGCAATCGGCCACGCCAGCGCTTGCGAAAGCGTCCTTGAGTTGATGCGCGTCCGGACCGTCACCGGCGATCACCAATTGCACCGATCGGCCGTGCTTGCGCAATGCGCTGAGCAACGGCGGCAAATCCAGCACCCGCTTTTGCTCTTGCTCCACGCGACCGCTATACAGAAGTCGGATGCAATCGGTACGCCCCGTATCGCGACTGATAGCCGCCGGAAGCGCCACGCCATAGGGCGCATAGAGCGAACGGGCGTCAGCGCCGCCGAGAGCATCCACGACAAGTGTTTGCGACAATTTATTGGAAGAAATCACCGCATCGATGACATCGCAGTTAAATGCAATATCCGCCAACAAATCGTCTTGCAGGCCATGCAGCGTGGTCACGAGTCGGGCGTCTGAACTGCCGCGTTGGCGAATGCGACGAACCGCTTCATACACGTCAACGATGTTTATGGTGGCCACGACTTGCGGAGCCGTGCTCTCAATCGCAGACTGCACCGCACGAACCCGGCCTTCTGCACTGCCCGTCGGATTCACAATTTGACGAACTCGCCCAAAAGCATGGCGATCAAGATATCGATTTACCTGATGATGCTTGCCAGCGACCAGGCCTAGCGTGCATGTCCACCCGAGACGTTCAAGACCCGGCAGCAAATAGGCAAGCCAATCCGCAACTCCGCCAAACGGGTACGCCGAGGGCGCGACAAATAGGATGCTTTTATTCATCCAGCACGCCACGGCTTGCGCCATCGTTCACTAAACACATTGCGCAATCCTATCCGAGGATAGACGCGACATTCGCGCGGAGTAGTTCAAAACGCTTGTCTGCCGCAATGTATTCACGCGCACACGCCAATGCGTTTTGCTTCATTTGCTGAAGTCTGGGCCGCATGTGTTCTACGGCTGCGATGAACTCTTCCGACGAGTCCACCAACATTCCGCAGTCATAGTCCAGCAGAAACTGAAAGCTCGGCTGCCGCGTCGCGATAACAGGCACGCCCATGGCGAGAAACATGCACAGGCGATTTGAACTGATCCCCATTTGCTGAAACTGCGGCCCTTGATTCCGATAGATCGCGAGTCCGATATCGCAGAACGGCGCTTGCGCCCAGGCATCGTGCCAACTCAATCGCTTGGTCTCGGTCAAGATTCGCTCACTGACCCGAGACTGTTGCAGGAGGTAGCGCACGAAAGGATCAATATTGACAGGTTGCACCGATGCATAGCAATACGGCAACGCGGCCATCGCATCGATGAGCCAATCCATGCCCAGCAGTACGCTGATATTGCCCGATGCGCCGAGCACCAGACCCTCGGGGGGCACGCCGCAGGACGCGCGCTTTGCGGCCGCGTCGAAGGCGGGTGGCGGCGCCCGAAAGCAGCCGGGATAGACGATGACGGGGCCATACGGAAGCTGCGCATAGTCTCGCAGCAGCGGAACCCGGCATTCGTCGTTAACGATGTTTAAACTCGCCGAACGCAGACCCCATTGGCACAACTGCTTCCACCGCTTTGAACGGTCGCCCCAATACGAACCCGACTTAATCTCGTCTGCCAGCGATATCAACGGTTTGCCCGCCAGCCTTGCAATAACCGACGTTACGGCTACTGGGTCTTCTGATGTGCATGAAAACGCCGCGTAGTTTCGCCATTTTTTGCGCCAGGCATTGCGCCATAGCCACTTCCAGCCATACTGAACCTGAAACGTACGGATTCTGGGATTTGAAACCTCAGATATCTGGCCGGGCGCATAGAGATCCACGTCATAGCCGAGATCTAGATAGGCAGCTATAAGCGCTTCATTTGGCGGTGAGTTGGCAAGCTCGGGCAGCAGCAGGAAATGCGCGATGCGGCGTCGCGCACCTCTGGGATTTTGAATAGTGTTCGGGGTGTCTGACATACTCAAACGCATCGCATTGGGAACGAAATTATTGGAAACACGCCAACCACGGTCATCAAACAATAAACGAACAAAAATCGACGACTAATTTGGTCGTCTGTGCGAACAGGAAATCACTATGCGGATGTCCCAGACGTCTGCCGGTCGTTTCAGAAAATTGAAACTTCGACTTTCCAAAACTATCCCAAGCGGACGCAGTCTCTTTCAAGCCAATCACCAACGCCTGTAAACACCAAGGTGCGAGGTTTCAACAGTCGCAATCATGCCCGTTCGCCGACTTTCTGTGCGGGGCTGCCAACCCAGATTTCATACGCCCCGATGCTTTTCGTGACAACACTGTTGGCACCAATGATCGCGCCTTGACCAATTGACACGCCCGGTAACACCGAGCTTCCCACACCGAGCCAAACATCGTCTTCGATCACGACACCTTTACGACCACTGTCCGACCGCTGATCCTGAATCTGAGCGTGCTTTGAGGTGCCATGGTTGGCACCGATAATTGAACAGAACTGTGAAATTAGGCATTTGCTGCCGATTTCAATGCGCGCATCCTCCGAAGTCCTTATGTTGTTGTAAGGCCCGATCCAAGTCGCGTATCCGACCGAAATGGAACCGTAACCATTTATGTCGTCTCCCACACACAAAATTGAGCCGCGCTCAATGCGAACAGCTGGAATATCAAGTTCACCCTTCGGCCAGCCTTGCACCAAAACATCCGAATCAATAATTGACTCTGGAAAGGCCCTGCGAAGCCGATTGACTTCGAGCGTGTCGCGTTGCAACTGCGCCAGACCTGCCAGCGCGTCGGAATTCGCAAGCAACCGAAGCGCTTTGAACAACGTCCATATCTTCATGCGATGAGTACGTGTTCCATCAAGCGTTCCACTCGCGCCGAGCGCCATAAACGTTCATGTTGATCATGCCCATCGCATGGTTCGTCTCGTAATTCTCGTGCCAGTCGCTCGTCACCGAAAAGCGCGCTACATTTTTTGCCAGCATCCAGTCGCCACTGGCAGTCGAGTACGTGCCGACATCGACCGTGTATTCACCGGGACTGAGAAAAAACGCTGGGATTTCTACGTTGGCATCAAAGTGGCCAACTTGCGCATCGCGCGGTACCTGCAGATCATGCAGCGTAAAGACCATTTCACCCTGCTTGAACACACAAAACGTTACGCGAAACAAAGCTAGTGGCCCGAGTAGCTTGCCGCGCGCCCTAAGCACAATTGTTTCGTCGGGTTTAACAACGTTGCCGACGAGTTTAGGCGACTCATTCACCAAAACGTCGCTGAGTTCAACCACCCCCATAAGCGGCCCCGCGAGCGTCGCCGCACTAACTGATGTGTCGGAGCTTGAAATCTGGTTGTAATGCACCAACGCGTCACCGACGCGCCCATCAAAGGACACCGCACCCTTGGACAGAACGATACCCCGGTCACAAAGACGCGATATCGCGCTATGGTTATGGCTTACGAATATCACCGTGCGCCCGCCTTGGGAAAGATCCCCCATT
>JBBRGY010000221.1:0-5628 GCA_038223495.1 Burkholderiales bacterium
AATTGCACGGGCACGACGGGATTTACCTTGGCCGGATCGCCACCCTGATCTGCAATCGCATCGCGCAAGCCTGCGAGATCGACGAGCGCAGTCTGCCCGAGAATGTCGTGACACACCACACGCGCTGGAAACCACGGAAAATCGAGATCGCGTTTGCGCTCGATGAGTTGCTTCAGATAGTCCGTGAGGCTCGAAGGCTCGGCGCGGCGAACCAGGTTTTCTGCATGCACACGCGCCGTGTATGAGAGTTTGTCGTAGGCGCCCGGTGAGATCGCGTCGACGGCGGCGCGCGCATCGAAGTAATCAAGCGTTGTGCCTGGAAGTTTTTTGCGATGAAGTGTGTTCATGACTTTCCTGGAAAGTTGAATGCAATTGAGCCCGCGATGCGTTGAAACGGCAAGCGTAGGAACGCGTCTCGCAGCCCCCTATTGGGGCGCAGAGATTTGAGAGCTGAAGAAGGATTTGCGCGACGGGTGAGGCGCTGGCTCAGAGTTCGCGGCGGTTTCGCGGCATTCAGCCGTGCTGCTGCGACAGCAGAAAATCGATGCGGTTGGAAAACTCCGCCCGCGCTGGCTCGCCTTTGGATTTCAGCACTGCAGCCTCGATCTGTTCGCGCAATGCGAGCAAATCCGACGCGGACATGGCGCGCTCCACTTTCATTTGCAACATCATGCCGCGAAATCCCAGATCGCCCGCAGTTCGCGCAAACTCGGGATAGAGCAGGCGTTGCAGCGCGGCTTGGTCGACTGTATGCGTTGCCTCCATTGCGACCACGTCTGCTTGCGGTGCCAACAGGGGGCCGCTGGGGGCGGGTGTGGGAGGCGCAATCGCGGGCGCAGGCTCTCCAGAGGTGATGGCCTCGATCATCCCCAACTCGACCAAGCGCTGAAACCCATCGCGTCCAGCGGGCAGGCGCGAGGCCATTTCGCTGTATTCGGCAGCCGTCTTGTCGCCATAAATCATGAGCAACAATGTGCGCAAGGCTGCGGACAAATCCTGACTGCGCCCCGCTAATGCGGCGCGACCTAGGGCACTTTTGCTGACGCGATCTCCAGGCTGCATAATATTTTGACGAGTGGCTCAGGCAGTTCTTATAGTCTACGCCACTGTGCCGCAACACTGGAGCTTTGGCAATCATCGATTACCCGCGTTGTTGCAACGGTACGAATTTAAGGTCTTCAGGGCCGACATAATTTGCGCTAGGTCGGATGATCTTCCCGTCGATGCGCTGCTCAATCACGTGAGCACTCCAACCACTGGTGCGGGCGATCACAAAGAGCGGCGTGAACATGGCTGTTGGCACACCCATCATGTGATAGCTCACCGCTGAGAACCAGTCCAGGTTGGGGAACATTTTCTTGGCGTCCCACATCACGGTTTCCAGCCGCTCACCGATGTTGAACATCTTCATGTCGTTGGCATCGTTTGAGAGCTTTTTGGCAACCTCTTTGATGACCACATTGCGCGGATCGCTGACGGTGTAAACCGGGTGACCGAAACCAATCACCACTTCTTTCGCTTCAACGCGACGACGCACGTCCGCTTCGGCCTCGTTCGGGCCGTCGTAGCGCTTTTGAATTTCGAACGCGACTTCATTGGCACCGCCATGCTTGGGGCCACGTAGAGCGCCGATGCCAGCAGTGATTGCGCTGAACATATCGCTGCCTGTACCCGCCACCACGCGTGCCGCGAATGTCGACGCGTTGAATTCATGCTCGGCGTAAAGAATCAGCGAAACGTGCATCGCTTTCACCCATGATTCGGGCGGTTTTTTGCCGTGCAGCAAGTGCAGAAAATGCCCACCGATAGAGTCGTCATCGGTCTCGACATCAATGCGTTTGCCGTTGTGGCTGAAGTGATACCAATACAGCATCATCGAACCAAGCGACGCCATCAGCTTATCGGCGATGTCTTTTGCGCCCGGATGATTGTGGTCATCTTTCTCGGGCGACACGCAACCAAGCACCGACACCGCCGTGCGCATCACATCCATCGGGTGCGCGCTTGGCGGCAATTGCTCAAGTGCGACTTTCAATGCGGAAGGGATGCCACGCATCGATTTGAGCTTGGTTTTATAGCCCGCAAGTTCCGCGACCGTCGGCAGCTTGCCGTGCACCAGCAGATAAGCGATTTCTTCAAACTCGCAGGTCGTGGCGATGTCGAGAATGTCATAGCCTCGATAGTGCAAATCGTTGCCTGTGCGGCCCACGGTGCAGAGCGCAGTGTTGCCCGCCGTCGTGCCCGAAAGGGCGACGGATTTTTTGGGTTTGAAGGCTCCGGCGGGAGCGGTGATTTCGGTCATTTTTCTTTCTCCGTGGGTCGCGGTCTGAGCGACTAGTCTGTCGCGGACAACGCGCTCAAATTGATATCAACGCAATACTTCCGGGCTGAGAAGCGGCGTCAAAACGCTGTTCACTTCTTTGCCTCGAAGAGCGCATCAAGCTTCGACTCAAACGCGTGATAGCCGATGCGGTCGTAGAGTTCGTCGCGCGTTTGCATGGTGCCGACGACGTTTTTCTGATGCCCGTCTTTGCGAATGGCTTGGTAGACGTTCTCGGCGGCTTTGTTGGCGGCACGGAAGGCTGACAGTGGGTAGAGCACGATGGCGCAACCCGCTGAGCGCAATTCTTCAACGGTGAACAGCGGAGTTTGGCCGAACTCGGTGATGTTGGCCAAAACAGGCACTTTGACGGCGTCGACAAATTTCCGATACGTCGGCAGGTCGTACGCGGCTTCCGCGAAGATACCGTCCGCACCTGCTTCTACGCACTTGATCGCGCGCTCAATGGCGGCGTCGACTCCGTGGATTTGAATGGCGTCAGTGCGAGCAATGAGGAAGAAATCCGGGTCGGTTTTGGCGTCGGCGGCGGCTTTAACTCGGTCGACCATTTCCTCGGTCGTGACGATTTCTTTGCCGGGACGGTGGCCGCAGCGTTTTGCGCCGACCTGGTCTTCGATGTGGCAGGACGCCGCGCCGAATTTGATCAGCGATTTGACGGTGCGCGCGATGTTGAAAGCGCTCGGTCCGAAGCCGGTGTCGATGTCGACCATGAGTGGCACATCGCACACGTCGGTGATGCGGCGCACGTCGGTGAGCACGTCGTCCAGATTGTTGATGCCCAAATCTGGCAGACCGAGCGAGCCTGCCGCGACGCCGCCGCCCGACAGATAAATTGCCTTGTACCCGGCGCGCTTGGCGAGCAGGGCGTGATGGGCGGTGGTGGCGCCGATCACTTGCAAGGGCGATTCGGCTTTGAGGGCAGCGCGGAATGCGGCACCGGCGGATCGAAGACTGGATTGAGACATCAGCTTTTCCTTCAATGCCCCATTTTATTGGGGCTAAGCGCGGTATTTACCGCTTATCGACTTTTCAGGTTTTTCGTATCTAGCCCCAGTGAAACGGGGCTGATATGAAAAAGCTGTTAGCTAATTTGATGCTTGTTTAATGCCTATGGATGTACTGCGACGATAAATAAACGCGGAAACGCGAGCAGGCGTTTGCCATCGCTGCGCACTGAATAGGCGGCGTCAATTCGCCGCTCGTATTCAGCTAGATAAGTCGCTCGCAGGTCGAGTGGCAAGGGATCAACAAAGGGCCGCAAACCGGTCGCGCTGACCCATTCGACAATCGCCGCCGCTGAATCCATAGGATGCTGGTACGCCGTGCGCCAGACATCAATCTGGGCCGTATGTGGAGCGAGCAGGTCGTAGTACGTGTTGAGCGAGAGCAGCTTGGTGCGCACCGAGGCGGCAGGGCCAATGTGATGTTCCCATGGGGGCTCAGACGCAACTTCGCGCATTAAGCGATGCGATGATTCTTCGCGGTTGTCGGGCATTTGGACGGCGAGGACACCCCCCGGCGCGAGCATCGCAAACAGTTTCGGCAGCAAAGTTTCGTGATCGCCGACCCACTGCAGCGCGGCATTGGCGTAAATCAGGTCTGGCGCCGTGTCCGGTTGCCAGGTTGCTATGTCGCTCAATTCGAAGCGCGCCGTCGGCAAGCGCTTGCGTGCACTATCGAGCATCGATTTCGAATTGTCAGTGCCAATCACCGTGGCCGACGGAAAGCGTGCCACCAGCAATTCCGTCGAATTGCCGGGGCCGCAACCGAGGTCGTACACGATCCGCGTCGTGTCCGCGCTGAGTGGAACCCGCGCCAGCAGCTCGCGGGCCGGGCGCGTGCGCTCGTCCTCGAAGCGACTATAGAGAGCGGGATTCCAGTCAGACATGGTTCAGTGACGCTTAAAGCAGGTGAGCAACGGCGGCTTGCTCGTCGGTCAATTCCTTGAGCGTTTTGTCCATGAGAGCACGGCTGGCTTCGTCGATTTCGATGCCCGTAACGCGCGTGTATTCGCCGTTTGCACAGGTCACGGCGACACCGTACTGAATGCCCTCAGGAATGCCGTAGCTGCCATCCGACGGGATGCCCATCGTGACCCATTCGCCATTGGTGCCAAGGGCCCAATCGCGCATATGATCAATCGCGGCATTGGCCGCAGACGCTGCTGACGATAGACCGCGCGCTTCGATAATCGCCGCGCCACGCTTGCCGACAGTGGGAATGAACACGTCGTTGTTCCATGCGTCATCGACTTTAGTTTTGAGCGCAACGCCGTTCGCGGTGGCGAAGCGGATGTCCGGATACATCGTCGGTGAGTGATTGCCCCAAACGACCATTTTCTTGATGTCGGCGACAGCAACGCCCGCTTTGGCTGCGAGCTGCGACAGTGCGCGATTGTGATCGAGGCGCAACATCGACGTGAAATTTTTCGCAGGCAGATCGGGGGCCGATTTCTGTGCAATATAGGCATTGGTGTTGGCAGGATTGCCGACCACGAGCACCTTGACCGTGCGCTTGGCAACCGCGTTTAATGCCTTGCCCTGAGCCGTAAAGATTGCGCCGTTCACGGCGAGCAGCTCG
Organism: Burkholderiales bacterium; assembly: GCA_038223495.1. Lineage (GTDB taxonomy): Bacteria > Pseudomonadota > Gammaproteobacteria > Burkholderiales > Casimicrobiaceae > Casimicrobium. Next base: position 4,922 of record JBBRGY010000221.1, read on the forward strand.
GCGCGTTCCATGCCGGGGCCACGGGGACGCGAGCCGACCAACAGCGCGTAATCCACGTCCTTGAACGCGGTCATCGGATCGCTGTGCGCTTCCATGCCTACGAGCAACGGGAACGCGCAATCGTCCAACTCCATCATCACGCCCTTGAGCGCTTTTTGCGGACCTTCGATCGGTACTTCGAGCAGTTGCAGAATAACTGGCTGGTCTTTGCCAAGCATTTCGCCAGAGGCGATGCGGAACAGGAGGGCGTAACCAATTTGACCAGCGGCACCGGTGACGGCTACACGAACGGGGGCTTTCATGTTCTTTTTTTCCTTATGGAGGATTGGAGGGCTACAAATTACTACAAGAGACTACAAACGACTCAACCCATAATTCTCGCGCAAACTAGTCCGACGCTTCGGTTGTTGGCTCTTTTGCAAATGCTGCACTGCGAAAGATCGCTAACGTTTGTAAATTATTCATCAAGTTAACGTCAACGTCAATAGGTCTTATGTCTTATATAAGACATAAGAGACTCCGTTGCAAGGAATGCCGATTTGCGCAACAATTAGGGCATGAGCGACGCCGCACTAGCAACAGCTGTGACCTTTCCCGTGCCTGAAACGCCATCGTTTCAGCCTCTGTATCAGCAGATAAAAGGGCTTTTGACGCAGCGTCTGGAATCCGGCGTTTGGCGTCCGGGCGAGGCGATCCCCAGTGAGCAG
>JBBRGY010000222.1:0-5622 GCA_038223495.1 Burkholderiales bacterium
GAAGGTTCGGCGGACGGATTAACAGTCTTCCCGATCACCGAAATCAATTCAACATCGAATACCAGCGTCGAGTTTGGCGGGATTGAGCCGCCTGCGCCGCGTTCGCCGTAGCCCTTGTCTGGTGGGATGATCAGCGTGCGCTGACCGCCTACCTTCATTCCGACAACGCCTTCGTCCCATCCTTTAATCACGCGGCCTGCGCCGAGGATGAAACCGAACGGAACTTTGCGCTCAATGGATGAATCGAATTTAGCGCCTTTGTTGTCGGGTGCCGTCGCATTCCAGAGATAGCCGGTGTAGTGCACGTTGACAGGCGTACCAGTTTCGGCGAGGGCCCCGTCTCCGACCTTGCGGTCAATTAGTTTGAGCGTAGTCGGTGCGCCCATCGTGGAGGCCGACGACGCGGTGGCGGCGGTTTGCGCCATCGCGCTGCCGCTCAGGAACGTGAAAAGAACCGCGGCTGCGATGACTGAGGGTTTAACCATATTCATTAAGAGATATCCATAGCGAAGTGAAAAATCGCGACAATTGACGAAGGAAGAACCGCCTGTAGCGGCGGGTTGCCCGCTTTTACTTGCCGCAATAGGGATGGAGCGGTATTCTACGATTTGATAACAACTGCAATCGCGCGAGCGAAAGCTCAAAAAGACCGGAAAACATGCTCCGCTGGCTCTCAAATTTGACTGATTCGCGCCCACTGGGTTCAGCCAGTGGTGCGAGAAAGTTTGTCGCAGCGCTGGATCATGACATATTTAGCGCGTCGGATGCGGTGTGCGCGGTCTTGCGGTCGTTCATTAGTGACGCCGAAAATCAGGAGGCATTAAATCCGGCTCCACTGTTTGAACTCGACGTGCGCACCGGTGCGATGACGATGCGCCTGGAGCGCGATTATCTTGCCGCCTCGTTGCAATCGCATTCGCTGCGCGAGCGTCTGTGGGATACGGGATACGACTGGGCGATGCGCTATGCCGACGCTTATCGGTTGATTTTGATGCGCGAGACGGCGTCGGTTGCGGGCCGTTCGGCCTCGGAATTTGCGCGTGTTGCGATTCGCTTCTTTCACTTTCGTGCGATGGCTTATCGTTATCGACTGTATCGACATGAAGAGTGGATTCCGTCGATCTGGGTCGAGACGCATCAGGTGTTTCGCAAGGCCTGTGATCTGGGCGTTGATCACGTTGTCGTTGCTGATCCTGAATCTGGGCTGGTGAGCTATCCAGCCCGTGCGTTTGCCACGTTGTGCTTGTTACGGCTCGGAAATGCTGGCGGCTACACGCCGTCGCAGATCAACGCGCTGTACAAAAAACTTGAAGAATTCACCCATGATCTAAAGCTGACAGCGCGTCCGGCGAACGAGAGTGGCTTTGCCATCAATCTGGCGGGCTCAGACGGGCTGGTACCACGGCATTCCGTACCGCAGGGCGGGCAATATTTGTACTGTGACACGACGCCCATTCACGCTCGCGCATTGGCGTGGCTTGATCAGGTGGAAGCGGAAGACGGCGGTCGCAACGTGACGCTCGGCGGATCGTTATCGCAAAATCCGCTGCTGTCGCTGCGCAGCGCGGTGCTACGCATCGACCCGGAATTCAAGCCACTGACGCGAGCTAGCGCACGCAATGATGATCATGGCCGGGTCGCGGCGACCTATGGCGTTGGCAAAGTGGCCACTGCGATTTCGTTCGAACCCGGTATGTTGGCGGGAAGCCTTGAAGGCGATAGTTACGACTACGCCGATACGCTTGAAATCGAAACGTTGGGGCTGCTCAAAGATTCGACCATGAAGCGGTTGCGTCGCGATTTACCGCCTGAGGCTGCGCGTTTAAATTTGCAGTTCTGGCATTTGCGCGACCGCAGCGACACCGGATATCGCTGCGTGGTGCCAAATACGTCAACACAACGCTTGCGGTTGCGCGACATCGTTGCCGTGACCGAGGAAGCGCCTGCGGCAGGCTGGCAAATCGCAACCATTGTGCGTCTGCTTAAGCTACCCGCAGGTCACATCGAAATTGGACTTCAGGTGCTTTCACGTGAGGTCGACACGGTTGAGTTGCGCACGCTGCGATCGCGGCATGGTTTGTATCGCGATAACGCCGCAACACTCGTGGCAAGTGCAACGTTTAAGGCTATTCGGCTGCGAAGCGCATTTTTTGGGCGTCCAATTTTGGGAGCGTCATGGATCATGAGCGCCGCTGACTATCAGGCGGGCGTCACCTACGAAGTGCAAGGCTCTCAGCGTCGCTACGAAGCGAGCGACGTGGTGAGCGAAGGCTCGGACTGGGTTTGGGTTAAACCGAACGAGCTCAGTTAGCCCCCGATTGCGGCGCCCGCGAGCGCCGCATGAGACGAATGCTGGTCAGGCGACGCCGTTCGCCTTAAACCACGCCGTCATCTTCGCCCAGCCGTCGTCCGCCTGCGCTTTGCGATAGGTGGGCCGATAGTCGGCGTTAAATCCGTGTGGCGTATCGGGAAACACAATGATTTCACTCTTTGTCTTGCCCGCTACCTTGAGCGCAGCGCGCATTTCCTCAACCGCCGCCGGTGGAATGCCACCGTCGGCACCGCCGTACAAGCCGAGCACCGGCGCATTGATTTGCGCGGCCAAATCCACCGGGTTTTTCGGCTTCAGCGCGTTGGTCGCGCCGTTGAGTGGGCCGTACCATGCAACGCCCGCCTTAACTGCCTGATTGTGCGCGGTGTACAGCCACACAATGCGCCCGCCCCAGCAGAAGCCCGTGACCGCGAGTTTGTCGGCGTTGGCTTTGCCAGAGGCTTTGGCAAACGCGACGCAAGCGTCCAGATCGGACATCACCTGCGCGTCGGGTACTTTGCTAACGACCTCGCTCACGATCTTCGGGATATCGGTGATTTTCGACACGTCGCCCTGGCGCGCATACAGCTCCCCGGAAATGGCGAAGTAGCCCATTTTGGCGAAGCGACGGCAGAGGTCCTTGATGTGCTCATGCACACCAAAAATCTCCTGCACCACGAGCACGGTCGGGAAGTTGGAACCCGTCGCGGGCATCGCGCGGTACGCCACCATGTCGCCGTCTTTGGTCGGCACTTTGACTTCGCCCGCGATCAGTCCATCGGCGCTGGTTGTAATGGTTTGCGCTGACACTGGCAGTACCGACGCGGCAAAACCAGCACCGAGCGAGGTCACGATAAATCCGCGACGGTTTAATTTGGTCTCTGGCACCAGCGCATCAATCTCTGATTGCGTGGCGGCTAAATTTGACTCTTGCAACATCGAAACATCCTAAATAAAACAACAGCAGAAAATGCTGGCGATATTATGAACTCGACGCTGCCTTTTTTGTTTCGAGCTAGTCCTATTGCGGCTTACGGCCCGCCGTCACACGAGGATGACCGGCTAGGTCGAAGTGGGTGCTCACCTCCTGAAATCCGTTTACTCGCATGAGCGCCGGGACCGATTCACCCTGATCGAAACCATGCTCGACCACCAACCAGCCGCCTGCTTTCAAATGTAGCAACGCGCCGCTCGCGAGTTGACGATAACTTTCGAGGCCATCGAGCGCATCGGCCAGCGCAATGCGTGGTTCGAAACGAAGATCGCCCTCGGTGAGGTGATGATCGCCGGGCACGATGTACGGCGGATTGCTGACGATCAGGTCGAACTTTGCGTCGGTTGCGAGGGCAGTAAACCAGTCGCTTTGGATGAATTCGACGTTGCTTGCACTGAGAATCGTGGCGTTCTCTCGTGCCAGCGCCAGCGCGTCAGGCGATACATCGAGCGCGGTGATTTTCGCGTTTGGGCGCTCCAATGCGAGCGTGAGAGCAATACAGCCCGTTCCGGTGCCGACATCAAGAATTTCTGATTTAACGTGGCTTTCCACGAGTGTGAGCACATGCTCCACCAGATGTTCCGTCTCCGGGCGCGGAATCAAAGCAGCGGGTGAGCAGCGAAATGTTCGACTATAAAAATCGCGCTCGCCAAGCAAATACGCTATCGGTTCGCCGGTCGCGCGGCGTGCTGCCAAAGCCGTAATCTGCGCTTGGTCGTTATGAGAAAGCGCTTCATCATCGTGAGCCACGAGCCAGGCGCTGCTGCGTTTTAAAACTTGACTCACAAGCATGCGAACTTCGGCTCGCGGCACCTGCGGCGTGACCAGCGAGGCCATGAGTTCGCGGATATTCACGTCTGGCAAATGCTTTTAGCGATGATTTTTTTCATGTTCTGATAGGCATAGCTTTTTAATAAAAACTCGATTGCTCAGGGGCTATCAGTCGAAAAACGTTATAGTCGACTTCATAGAAAATGGCGACTTAGCCCCAATGGAATCGGCGTTCTACGAAAAAGCTGTCAGTGTCAAAGTCTGGTTCAAGGCATCGCCCCGTCTTCAATCATCTGTTCGACAGCGCCACGCGCCGCATGCGCAAAATCGTCGCCGCAGCTGGCATAAATCACCGAGCGCGACGCGTTGATGATCAGGCCAGCGCCCTTACTGTCGCGTCCGACGGCCACGGTCGCCTTCATGTCGCCACCCTGAGCGCCGACGCCAGGCACGAGGAGCGGCATGTCGCCCACCACTTTGCGCACATCGGCAATCACCTGCGGTACCGTCGCGCCGACCACCAAACTGATGTTTTGATTGCCGTTCCACTGGTTCGCCGCAAGTTTAGCGACGCGCAGATACAGCGGTTCGCCATCGATCATCTGTTCCTGCAAGTCAGCGCCGCCCGGGTTCGAGGTGCGACAGAGCAGGATTACGCCGTTGTTCGCATACTTCGTGAACGGCACAATCGAATCGCCGCCCAAGTATGGATTCACTGTCACCGCATCGGCGCGATACCGTTCAAAAGCCTCAATGGCGTAGAACTCAGCCGTGCTGCCGACGTCGCCGCGCTTGGCGTCGAGGATCACCGGCACATCGGGATAACGGTCATGGATGTAATCAATCGTCGCGGCGAGCTGGTCTTCGGCGGCAATCGCCGCATAGTGCGCAAACTGGGGTTTGTACGCGCACACGATGTCATGCGTCGCATCGATAATCGCTTTATTGAAGGCAAAAATCGCGTCAGGGCGATTGAACAGGCGCTCGGGCAAACGCTTCTTTTCCGGGTCGAGTCCGACGCACACGAGCGAGCGTGATTTCGACCACGCAGCTTGTAGTTTTTGATTGAACGTTGTCATGCAATCGCTCCTTCCATCAACGACATTTGCTCCGCCTGATGCTCAGAAATCAGCGCGTCGACCATATCGCCGATGTCGCCATCCATAATGAAATCAAGCTTGTAGAGTGTCAAGTTAATACGGTGATCGGTCATCCGGCCCTGCGGAAAATTGTAGGTGCGGATGCGCTCAGAACGATCCCCCGAACCGACCAGCGATTTGCGCAATCCTGCCTCTTTGGCGTGCGCCGCCGCGCGCTCGCGCTCCAACAAACGAGATGCCAACACTTCCATCGCGCGCGCTTTGTTCTGATGCTGCGACCGTCCGTCCTGGCATTCAACGACGACGCCGGTCGGAATGTGCACGATACGCACCGCCGAATCGGTCTTGTTAATGTGCTGACCGCCCGCGCCTGAAGCGCGGAATGTGTCGATGCGCAAGTCCGACGGATTGATCGTGATGTCCTTCACCGGATCAGCTTCGGGCAG
>JBBRGY010000223.1:0-5614 GCA_038223495.1 Burkholderiales bacterium
GGCCTCGCGCCGTTTGGTGCCTTCTTCGAGCAGATCGGGCGTCATTTAGCACCGCCTTTGTTCGCGAATTTATGCACCAGCCCGACAATGCCTTGCGGCAGGAAGAGGGTGACAGCGATGAACAACGCACCCAAAAAATAAAGCCAGTATTCTGGGAATGCAACCGTGAACCAGCTCTTTGCGCCAGTGACGAAGAACGCGCCAATGATTGGGCCGATGAGCGTTGCACGACCCCCTACCGCTGTCCAGATCGCGATTTCGATGCTTGCCGCTGGGCTCATCTCACCCGGGTTGATGATGCCAACTTGTGGCACATAGAGCGCGCCGGCAACGCCACACATCATTGCTGACAATGTCCAGATCGAGAGCTTGTACCAGAGCGTGTTGTAGCCCGTAAACAGCACACGACCTTCAGCGTCGCGGATGGCCTGCAGCACGCGGCCATATTTGCTCGCGATGATTGCTTTCGACATCAGGTAGAAGCCGAGCAACACCAACCCAGTCAGTACGCACAACGTGACACGCATTGAAGACGTGGCGGTCGGAATACCGAGGATTCGCTTGAAGTCAGTGAAACCGTTGTTGCCACCGAAACCCGTTTCGTTGCGGAAGAACAGCAGCATCGCGGCGAACGTTAGTGCCTGCGTGATGATCGAAAAATACACGCCCTTGATGCGGGAACGAAACGCGAAGTAACCGAAGATGAATGCCAACAATCCCGGCACGGCGACGACCAGAATTATTTGAAAAATAAACGACTCGCTGCCCGCCCAAGTCCACGGCGCGGTCTTCCAGTCGAGAAACACCATGAAGTCTGGCAGATCACTGTGATAAACGCCGTCGCGTCCAATCTGGCGCATTAGGTACATGCCCATTGCGTAGCCACCGAGCGCGAAGAACAGGCCATGGCCGAGCGACAGAATGCCGGTGTAGCCCCAGATCAAATCCATCGCCAGCGCGCAGATGGAGTAGCACATGATCTTGCCTAGCAGCGAGACGGCGTAGTCCGACATGTGGAGCGCGCTCGTCTCGGGCACCATGAGGTTCAACACGGGAATCATGACGACCAGAATCGCAAGAACAGCGACGACGACGATCTTGCCGCGCAAACTCAGCAGCGACTGCACTGGTGGAGCGACGGCCGCGACGGCAGAGGGAAGTGAAGTTGTATTCATCTCACGCCTCCGCGCTGCGGCCCTTGAGGGCAAAGATACCTTGCGGGCGACGTTGAATGAAGACCACGATTAATACGAGCACGATGATCTTGGCGAGCACAGCGCCGGTCCAACCTTCGAGGAATTTGTTCAGCGCTCCTAGGCCCATGCCCGCGTAAACCGTGCCCGCCAACTGGCCTACGCCACCCAGCACCACAACCATGAACGAATCCACGATGTAGCCCTGACCCAAATCGGGGCCGACATTGCCGACCTGAGACAGCGCACAGCCCGCGAGGCCCGCAATGCCAGCGCCTAAGGCGAAGGCGTAGGTATCAATCTTTGCCGTATTCACGCCCATGCAGGCCGCCATGCTGCGGTTCTGAGTGACACCACGGACGAAGAGTCCGAGGCGTGTTTTGCTAATCAGCAGCGACACCGCAGCGAGTACGAAGAAGGCGAAAAAGATGATGGCGATGCGGTTGAAAGGCAGCGTTAAATTTGGTAACACCTGAACGCCGCCCGACAGCCATGACGAATTTTCGACGGGAACATTTTGCGCGCCAAAGAAAGTGCGAACCAATTGAATGAGCATCAGCGATATGCCCCAGGTCGCGAGCAACGTTTCCAGCGGGCGACCATACAACCAGCGAATCACAGTGCGCTCCAAAATCGCACCGACCAACGCGGCGGCCAGAAACGACAGGGGAATTGCGACGATGATGTAGTAATCGAACGCGCCAGGCATAAATTGGCGAAACAGGTTTTGCACCAGATAGGTCGCATACGCACCGATCATCAAAAGTTCGCCGTGCGCCATATTGATCACCCCCATGAGGCCATAGGTGATCGCCAAGCCCAGCGCGACCAGAAAGAGGATGGAGCCCAGGCTTAGCCCGGTGAAAACTACGCCGAGACGCTCACCCCATGCCAGACGAGCTTCGACGGTCTTGATCGCGGAGGTCAGCGCCGCACGTACTTCCGGGTCTGTTTCAACGCCCACTTGCATGCGCTCCTGAAGGAGCGACTTCACGCTCGGCTGAGCGCTCGCGGTTAGAGCGACGATTGCATCGAGTCGCTTCTTCTTGTCACTCGATGCGATCAGCATCGCAGCGCGCAGTTGTTCTAGCTTGGCCTTCAGCGAGTCGTCAGTTTCTTTGCTGAGTGCGCGATCAATGAGCGGCAGTTTGCTCTCGTCGGCAGACTCTCTGAGTTCGGTGATCGCGTTGTTGCGCACGCGAACACTGTCTGAAAATAATCCGAAGGCGGCTTTAGCGGCTTCAAGCTCGCTGCGCATACGGTTGTTGTTGATGATGTCATCGACCGCCGCCGGGAGTGGCGTTTCAGCTCCAGTAGCCGCGATCACGGCTTTGCCATCAGTGACGATGAGAACTTGGTCGCCCGCGATTTTCGCGGTGTCGTTAAGCAGGGCGTCGACCAGATTGGAAAGGTTGTCGTCGGGCGTGACGAGCGCTGCGGCCAGAGCCTTGATGCGGTCATCGTTGTCGCCGACTGCAATGGCTTTTGCCGATTCGGGAGACAGCGCAGTCGCTGTGGAGGCGGCTAACAACCAGGCGCACAACAGCAGGCAGTAAAGGGCGATGCGGCGGAACAAATTAGTCTCCCGACAATTGTGCAGCATGGATGGCGGTTGTCGCGTCTTCTGTCGACGCCGCCAAAAAAATGCCGGGCCCCTGCTACGGTAAGTGCAGTGTGCGCCCGGCTCACGGAGGATGGGCTTAATCGCTAAATGAGCCCAGAGACACTGTTACTAAATCTTCGTCTTGCCGTCCGGCTCGCCCTTCTTCTTGTCGTTGCCGGGGATGTAAGGACTCCAAGGGGCGGCCACCACGGGGCCTTTTGTTTTCCATACGACATTGAACTGACCGTCGGCCTTGATTTCGCCGATGAAGACTGGCTTGTGCAGGTGATGGTTTTTCATGTCCATCGTCGAGGTGAATCCGCCCGGCGCCTTAAACGTCTGGCCAGCCATCGCCGCGATCACTTTGTCGGTGTCGGTGGACTTGGCTTTTTCGACGGCCTGTTTCCACATGTAGATGCCGATGTACGTGGCTTCCATCGGGTCATTGGTTAAAGGCTTGTCTTTGTGACCGGCGATGCCCTTGGCTTTGGCGTAGGCGGCCCACTTCTTGGTGAACTCGTCATTAGCCGGATTTTTCAGGCTCATGAAGTAATTCCATGCGGCGAGGTGTCCAACGAGTGGCTTGGTGTCAACACCGCGCAACTCTTCTTCGCCGACGGAGAAGGCAACGACTGGAACGTCAGTGGCCTTTAAACCCTGATTGCCGAGTTCTTTGTAGAACGGCACATTCGAATCGCCGTTGATCGTGGAGATCACGGCGGTCTTCTTGCCTGCAGCGGAGAATTTTTTGATGTTGGCGATGATGGTTTGATAATCGCTGTGACCGAACGGTGTGTACTCTTCCATGATGTCAGCATCGGCCACCCCTTTGGATTTAAGGAATGAGCGCAGAATCTTGTTCGTCGTGCGTGGATACACGTAGTCGGTGCCGAGCAGCACCCAGCGCTTGGCCGAGCCGCCGTCTTTGCTCATCAAGTATTCGACTGCCGGAATCGCTTGCTGGTTAGGTGCTGCACCGGTGTAGAACACGTTTTTCGAGAGCTCTTCGCCTTCGTATTGCACAGGGTAGAACAGCAGGCTGTTCAACTCTTCAAACACTGGCAACACCGATTTGCGCGAAACGGACGTCCAGCAACCGAACGTCACCGCTACTTTGTCGTTGCTGATCAGTTGGCGTGCTTTTTCTGCGAACAATGGCCAGTTAGAAGCTGGGTCGACGACGACGGGCTCCAGCTTGCGGCCCATGACGCCGCCTTTGGCGTTGATCTCTTCGATGGCCATCAAGGCCACGTCTTTCAGTACCGTTTCCGAAATCGCCATTGTGCCCGACAACGAGTGCAGGACGCCGACCTTGATCGGATCTTTGGCTTGAGCAACTGCGAGTGTGGACAAGCTTGCTGAAACAAGCGCTGCGGTCAGCGTCTTAAGCGCGCCGCGGCGGGTGATGTGTCGCATATCGTTTTCTCCCGAAAGGTCAGTTTGAGTCAATGATTGGGGTAAATGGGTGTGTGTACTTAAAAAGGTCCAAGGCACCGCCCATAGGGCTCACCGGAGGATTGAACAGATCAAAGCAATTAGCGTGCCATCTTTCGGGTTGCCCGATCTCGTCGCGCAGCAGCGGTTGTATAGCTGCAAAAAAGGCGCACGCCACAGAGTGCAAATGACGTTTCGGACAGGTCTTGGCGACGAATGCACTAAAAAATTAGTGGCGACATTTTGGTGCGCATGTAGGGGTTCGCTAGCGTCGCTTGTTAAGCGGTCGTTGTGTCATCAGAGACGAACACCTCGGTCTGGATTCAAACCCTGACGTAGGGGCAACTGACGAGCTGATTGGTTTCATTGGCCTTCTAGCTAGCTGCCCATGGATCTCGCCCCCCTCTACGGCGCGTTGACGCTGAAGAGGTTCTAGCCCATCAGGGGGTGCTGTCGGTTTTGGTGCATTTTGTGGCGCGTGTCGGGGTCCTTTTGTTTGGGGGCATAAAAAAGTAGATACCGTCTTGAAAGTCAAGCGTAGCAACAGGTCTTTTTGTGGTTTGGTTGGGTATTTCGCCGACTTATCCACCCACTGCACACCACGCGCCTTTCGACGTGCCTTTTAGCCGAGATTTTCCATTAGCTCAAATTTCTAATGGAAGCCAATAGCGCAAGCCATTGATCCGATTGGTGTTTAGGTTGATTTTCGGGTAGCGTTCGGTATCGCGATTTCAGTGCGGGGGTTGGATGGAGTGTTGATGCCGATTCAAAATTGACCATCTAGAGGGCATCGCGCCGACTGAATATTGACCAGGGTGTACGACCAAGCCTGCTTAATTCTTAAGCAGGAGACAAAAAGGTGGTCACCATGGAAATATTAGGCAGGATACGGCGCATGTTTTTGCGCGACGGACTGGGTTATTCAGAAATAGCGCGTCGTACCGGCATTGCCCGCAACACGGTCAAACGCTGGCTCAAGGGAGCCGTTCCACCGACGGCTATGCTGACGGATCAAGCGGGCACGAAGCTCGATACTGCACACGCGCAGAGTGCGGCGAAGCCCCCGACGCAGAGGGCGCAGCTTGCCGCGCCGAAATACCGCAGGTGTGCAACACCGAAGAAGTTGACACCGTTTATTGCGCAGATCGAACAAGCCCTCGTTGCAGACGCCGGACGAATCAAACGGGATCGTCGTACCGGTAAGCAGCTATTCACCGAAATCAAAGCCAACGGCTACGCCGGCGGCTACTCCGGGCTCACTGATTTCATCCGCGAATGGCGGACACGACAGGGAGCGTTGATCGGAACGGGTGGCATACGACACGCTTTCGTCCCGCTCAGCTTCGCGCTCGGTGAAGCGTTTCAGTTTGACTGGAGTGAAGAA
>JBBRGY010000224.1:0-5613 GCA_038223495.1 Burkholderiales bacterium
CCCGCCGTTGCCGTTCCGTTGATAGCTGCGCAGGTCACGCCGACTGCGCCATCGGTGCCGCCGCTGCGATCCACTGACAACATCAGCATGCCGACGTTTTCAGAAATCGTGCGTGTCGCCGCTCCGGCGAATGACAGCGCGCCGGGCGTTAACGGATTGATGGTGATTTGTAGTGTGCCAGCGGGCATTGATGCGCCGTCGATATCGCTACAGCTGATACTGACGTTGGCTACGATGGCTGCTGTTGGTGTTCCAGAGATGATGCCTGTCATCGTGTCTAACGAGACGTTCGCGGGCAACGTGCCAGACGCCAGCGCGTAACTCAGAATGGGATCGCCTTGTGTCTTGGCGCAGGAAGTCGCCGTGTTGTACGAGAACGCTACGCCGACTTTGCCTACTTGCGCTGGCATGTTCGACATCACGGGGGGCGTCTTTACTGGCATCGGATCGTCGTCATTCAAGGTGACGGTCACCGTCGTGATTGCGCCGAGCGTCACGCCATTGGTTGGGTTGGTCAACGTGACTGTGAATGTCTTTGTGGGTTCAAACACCGCATCATTGGTGATTGGAATGTTGCACATCACACTACCGTTTACACCGTCGGCCCAGTTCAGCGTTGCGGCCGTCGCAGTGAAATCCATGCCTGCCATCGCCGTACCGTCCACCGCCGTGCAGGTCGCGCTCACGGCGCCTACGCCGCCCGTGGCATTCGACGTACGGGTGACCGGAATGGCGAGCGTGCCGACGTTTTCGCTAATCGTTTGTGTCGCTGAAGCAAAGGAGATTACGCCCGCGTTACCGATGGTCAGCGTGAATGCTTTCGGCGTGGAATCACCGAACGCATTGGTAGCGCTGATTTTCAGATCGACCTTACCTTCGACACTGCTGTTGCCAGTAATCTTTCCGTTTGAACTGTCAAACGAAAGGCCCGATGGCAGCGAGCCCGTCAACGTGTAGCTGGTTACGCCGAGCGTGACTGCCAGAAACGTCGACAGATCAAAATTGACCGCTTGCCCGGCGAGCGCGCCTTGCACGGGAATGTTGGACCAAACCGGCAGATTGGGAACGGTAGGGCCAAAGCTTGAAATCGGAATCGGCGTCCAGTACGGACCCGGAAAATTCAAATTGCCACCAGAGATGGCAGGGCCTTGCAGGAACGGCGGCGAAACAGCGGCACGGTGAATCTCGTTCATCGCGTCATCAGCCAGAATCAATTCACCTGTCGCAGTGAGCACGTTGAAACTTGGCGTGGTGCTGCCGATGGCATAGGTGTTGACGACTGTGTTTGTGATCGTGTCGATGATCGAAATGCTGTTGTCAGCGACATTCAAGACATAGAGCAAAGTGGCCGACATCACGGCCATGCGCGGCACCGAACCCACCGCGATAGTCGCCGCTGAGAACGTGTCCGCTCCCGTATCGATCACGCCCACCTTGTCCGAACCACTTAACGTGACATAAGCTTTGGTACCCAGCACGTTAAATGCGATGAACGTCGGGCCGCTGCTGGCGCCAACATCAATCAGTTTGGTCCACTTATTGGTGATGAGATCGATCACGCCCACTTTGTCGATGCCGAGCGGGATGTACGCCTTGGTGCCTGTGGGGTTGACCGCGGCGGCGTACGCATTTCCCGGCGTGATATTTGAAGCGGTGCCGTATTTGTCCGTTCGATTGAGATTGGCGGTGGCTACGCAGCCCGCAGGAGGCAGCGGCAACGTGAAGATTTGCACGTCCTTGCCGGAGCTCGTCTCCGACTCGTTAGTCACGATCACTTTATCGCCGAGCGGCGTGATGGCGAGGCCGCGCGAGGTTGAGGTCTGCGCGCCCGTCTTGCAGCGACCGGTAACCACGCCGAGCAGCAAATCAAATGCGAGTAGTTCGTCGGTTGCGTGATTGGTTATGAATAGCACGTTGGCACTTGCACCTGTGCCAAGCACTGCGCCGCGCATAAAGCCCACCACGTTCGGAAAACCCAGAATATCCGGAACCGCGTAGCGCGACACTGCCGCCCCAGTGCCAAGGTCGAACACGGTCAACTTGTCGGATACTGTGTCCGGCACGTACGCATACGGCGCTGCGTCGGCGTTGCTCGCCAACAAGGTGCCGGCTACTGCGACGCAAGCAAGCGACGTATTGCCGAGCCTTTTGAGCGCGGTAGCGAACCGGGCGTGGACGGCGGTTAGAGGTCGAAAGAGGGCCATGTGCATTCTCCAATCCAATGAGGCAAGTCGGGATAAACATCCCGTATGTCCGCACGTTAGGCGGCACGACCCTACATTTCCCCTACATCGGCTGGCGCGTTTTATCTGTGTGCTTCGTCTGAACAGGCATCCCATGCACTGTAGGGAAACTGTAGGGCGGCGGGCGCTAACGTCTGGTCGTCAGTCAAAACCCACGTTCTCATTCTCGAAAGGAGACATCATGTTGAAACCCATCTCTGCACTCGCTGGTGCGCTGGTTCTCGCCGTTGCGGCGGGATCAGGATTCGCCGTCGCCGCGAGCCCAGCCGCCGAAAAGGCCTTTGTGGATGCGTATAAAAAAGCGATCGAAACCAGCGACAAGAAGACGCTGCAAGGCTTCCTGTACACCGTCGGCGCGAACCCGATGGCGCTGGATTTTTACAAGGAAATGGTGACGATGGAGGCCGGCAGTAAAGTCACGGAAATCAAGCTGACCGAGCTCAACGCCGAGGACAAGCAAAAGATTACGACACAAAAAGGCCCCGACGGCAAGCCGAGCAAGAGCAATATCCCGATTGTGAAAAAGCTCAGCTTCAAGACTGAAAGCAAATCCGCCAACGGCAGCAGCTCCGGTAACAGCAGCGTATTCGTCGGCGAGGTCGACGGCAAGCTCATGATCGCCGTGCCTGCGAAATAACTGCCGCTTGGTCGAACAGCCCATCATCTGACGATCAGCTTTTTGCTGTGAAGACCTTTGGTCCGGGGCTAGATGCCGAGTATGCTATTAGTCGACTAATGACGTTTTAGCCTCTTAGCCCCAGTTGAAACGGCAATTCAGCGAAAAGCTGCTATCGCGTTTGTGCTTCCAGTGCTGTCAAAAACTTCATCGCGTGAATGCGCGTAGCCGTCACGTTTTCGTTCACGCCACACATTTCAACGGATGTCCGCAAGCTTGAGCAAACAGCGGGCCGACGCGGGTCGCCGAAAATCAGACAGAGATTGTTTTCATCCAGTTGCGCGCAGCGAACCCCCGCTGCTTTGCCCTTTGGCATATTTGGAATGGGGGATGAAATCGACGGCGCGATGCAACACGCGCCGCAACCTGCGCGGCAGTTCACGCGCGCTTCAGCAACGCATCAATCACCGTGGCAAACCGTGCGTCCGAAGCCCGGTGGGCGGTAGCGAATGATTGCGCGAGCGGATGCCAGAAATAGTCGAAGACCAGCCCGTCTTCCTCCGGGCTACCGGTTGCCGTATGTGCCCAACGCTCCGGTAACGCTTCAACCGCGTCAAATCGGAAGATAAACCAGCGTTGCTGTGTCGGAGGTCGGTCGGGAAATGTTTTGTGAGTCGAGCCTGTAAATTTCATCTCGGCAATGAGCTGTGGGGTCACCGACAAGCGCAGTCCAGACTCCTCCGCCAGCTCGCGTACCACCGCATCCACGGGTGACTCACCGGGTTCAAGCGTGCCTTTGGGCAATTGCACGCCCGCATGTGTATGCGGATGAGAAAACACCAGCACTCTGCCTCGCTGCACCACGCAGGCGCAGGCTTTTTCGATCAACGGCATCTAAGGTTTAGCTGCCTGCAACACGGTTCATTGACGGACGAGTTTCTAGGGGGCCAACCGCTCGATATGCCAGCCGCCAAACTGCCGCTGAAACACCAATCGATCATGCAGACGCGAACGACGCCCCTGCCAGAATTCCACCATTTCCGGCACGATCACGTAACCGCCCCAATTTGCCGGGCGCGGAGGGTTGTCGCCCAGCCGTGATTGCGCCTCGGTAAAGCGCGCTTCGAGCGCCTCGCGGCTGTCAATTTTTTCGCTTTGCGGCGAAGCGTGCGCGCCGATGCGCGAGAGCAGCGGGCGCGAGTTGAAATATTCGTCAGAAATCGCATCATCCACTTTCACCACATGGCCCTCAATGCGCACCTGCCGCTCAAGCTCCACCCAATGAAAGGTCAGCGCCGCCCACTGCGCCTCGGCCAGCTCGTGCCCCTTGCGGCTTTCGTAATTGGTGAAAAAGACAAAGCCGTTTTCATCGAAACTCTTCAGCAGCACAATGCGCGCGGACGGTCGCCCATTAGTGCCCACCGTCGCCAGATTCATCGCCGTCGGCTCCGGCAGCTCCGCCTTGATCGCGTCATTCATCCACTGGCCAAATTGCGTGAACGGATCGGCCGCCAGATCGCGCTTGCCCAGCGAGGCGAGCTTGTAGTCTTTGCGGAGGTCGGCGAGGGGAGTAGAGGCTTGGTTCATCTCACGAATATACTCGTGACACCCTCCAACCCGCCGTGCAACGAGCAACCCGATTGACGCCCCGCAAATACTCGCGAACCAATGGCTGCAAGAAAACGCTGCCGCGCTTGATGCTCGCCGCGCATAGGCAGAAGTGCACGGCACGTTCGGCGACCGCGTGGTGCCCGGAAGCGCGCGACCGCACCACCCCAGACAACAGCAGAAGCAAATGACCACTAAGAAATTCCAGGGCACCGACTCCTACATCACCACCCCCGACCTGCTGCTCGCCGTCAATGCCGCGATCACGCTGAAGCGCCCGCTGCTCATCAAGGGCGAGCCCGGCACGGGCAAAACGTTGCTGGCGGAAGAGGTCGCACGGGCGCTAGGTTGGCCGCTGTTGCAGTGGCACATCAAGAGCACGACGAAAGCACAGCAGGGTCTGTACGAATACGACGCAGTCAGCCGCCTGCGCGACTCCCAGCTCGGCGAAGAAAGGGTCAAAGATATCGCCAACTACATCAAGCACGGTGTGCTCTGGGAAGCGTTCGACAGCGACGTGCCCACTGTCGTCCTGATCGACGAAATCGACAAGGCCGACATCGAATTCCCGAACGACTTGCTGCGCGAACTCGACCGCATGAGCTTCGACGTCTACGAGACGCACAGCACCATCACCGCCAAGCATCGCCCGCTGTTCATCATCACCAGCAACAACGAAAAAGACTTGCCCGATGCCTTTCTGCGCCGCTGCTTCTTCCACTACATCAAATTCCCGAGCTAAGAGTCGATGAAACAAATCGTCGACGTGCACTATCCCGAGATTAAGCAAGAGATGGTGAGCGCCGCGCTCGAAGCGTTCTTTGATTTGCGCGAGATGCCGGGGTTGAAGAAAAAGCCATCAACGAGCGAGCTCATTGACTGGATCAAACTGCTGCTCGCAGAAGACATTGATCCAGCGGTGTTGCGCGAGAAAGATCAGCGGAAGGTGCTAGCGCCTTTGTATGGGGCGGTGCTCAAGAACGAACAGGATACGGAGTTGTTTACCAAGCTTTTGTTTATGGCGAGAAGAGGGTAGAGTGACGTTCCGAACTTTCGCTGCTCATTAAAGTCGATCGTCAATGAAATCTAAATTCGCCTTCGGCAAAATCAGGTTGTTCAGAAATTTTGTGGCGGGGTTTGTTTTGG
>JBBRGY010000225.1:0-5579 GCA_038223495.1 Burkholderiales bacterium
AGTGCGTCAATCGATTCCGACATCGCGCCGCCAATAGAAGCGGCCGCATGAACGAACATCGTGCCGATGATGACAGGCTTTCGACCAATCGAATCGCTGATCGCGCCGTGACACAGCGACACACTGGCGAAGCCGATGAAGTAGACGGTGAGCGTCAACTGCATCTCTACTTCGGTGGCGGGCAGCGCCGCCTGCATCGTTGGAAACGCCGGTAAGTACGTGTCAATCGAAAACGGCCCCAGCATCGACAATCCAGCCAACAGCCAGGTGAGCTTCATGCGCTCACGGCCACTGGCGTACCGCGCGATCAGCGCAGATTGAGACTGAGGGTTGATGGGCGCTACGTCCTCATTGGGGTTCAAACGCAAACCCGAATCATTGGGAGGCAAACACGGCCTCTTCGATTTCAGAACGCTTCAGCGATGGGGCAAACATCACCATGAAATCGTAAGCAAATCGGCGCAGAAACGCGTTGCGCCGCAGCCCAACGCGCGTCACCGATGGGGCAAACAAATGCGATGCATCCATGCGTTTCAGATCGGAATCGACCTTTGGCTCATACGCCATTTCAGCCAAAATCCCGACGCCGACATTGAGCCGCACATACGTCTTGATCACGTCGGAATCAAGCGCGGTTAGCGCCACATTCGGCGTAAAACCGGCGCTGGCAAACGCGCGATCCACCTGTGATCGACCGGTAAACGCGGTGTCGTACGTAATCAGCGGATACTTCGACAGCGCCTCGATGGTGAGCACTTCTTCCTTCACCAGCGGATGTTTGGGTGGCGCGATGACACAGCGGTTCCAGCGGTAGCACGGCAGCGTCACTAGGAGCGGATCGAGCGCCAGCGCTTCGGTCGCAATCGCGATGTCCGCTTCGCTGCCCGCCACCCAGTCGGCGCATTGCTTCGGGTTGCCCTGTTTCAATTTTAGTTTGACGTCGGGATACTTCGCGCCGAATTGCGTGACGACGCGTGGCAGCACGTAGCGCGCCTGCGTATGCGTGGTCGCGATGGTGAGCACGCCCTCTTTCGCGTTGGTCATGTCGGAGGCCAGCGCTTTCAAGCTGGTTGCGTCACCGTTCAGCCGTTTGGCAATCGCGTAGGCCTGCTCACCGGCCTGTGTCAGACCCAAAAATCGTTTGCCACGGCGCTCAAAAATCTTGAGCCCTAATTCATCCTCAAGTGTTTTGATGTGCTTGCTGACCACCGGTTGCGCGGTGTAGCACGCCACCGCCGCGTCAGACACACTGAAGCCGTTTTCGACGACGGCACAGATAAATTTGATTTGTTGAAGATTCATGGACTGAAGGTCGATTTGCGGTGCTGGTTATGCTCTTGTAACATAAGCACATTATGGATACCACTAAAAACACAGTTTACCGGGATGCAGTGTTAGGCGCGCGGCACGCAGCAACCGGAATGTACGCTCTGGTACATGAGGATTGCGAGTACCGAGCAACGACACAATGCGCGCGGGAAAAGGGTTTTTAGAGGTATCCATATGACTCAACGCTTTGTTCTTCATCCGGTCACGCCGCAATTGCGGCTGATCAAGCAGGCCGCGCAACTGCTGCGCGACGGCGCTGTCATCGCCTACCCCACCGACAGTTCGTACGCACTTGGCTGCCGTCTTGGCGACGCCGATTCGCTCAAGCTGCTTCGCCAACTGCGCGGCGTGGATGACAAGCATCATCTGACACTCGTGTGCGCTGATTTGACCGAACTTGGCAAATATGCGCGCGTGGACAACGTCGCGTTTCGTATTTTGAAAATGGGCACGCCGGGGCCTTACACGTTCATACTCGAAGGCACGCGCGAAGTGCCAAAGCGGCTTTTGCATCCCAAGCGTGCGACGCTAGGTCTGCGCGTGCCGAATCATCCGGTGGTGCAAGCGCTGTTACAGGAGCTGGGCGAACCCATTCTCTCAGCCACCTTGATTCCACCCGGCGCGGATCGTCCGCTCAACGATCCGGATGAAATCGCGCAGCAAATGCCGAAGAGTCTGGCCGCCATTCTTGACGCAGGACAAACGTCTGAGGCTGCCACCAGCGTCATTGACTTGACCGGGGATGCCCCTGAAGTGTTGCGCATCGGCAACGGACCATTAGCGCGCCTCGGTATTAGCGAATAGGTGACGATGCTGCGGCGCAGCATTGCCTACACTGTTACACAAGTCAGAGGGCTGGCACTTTCGACTGGCTCGACTACGGAGGCTTCTATGAAACGTAATTTTTTTTCTAACGTGCTACGAACCAGTCTCAAGGCAATGATTGTCGCGGCAGTCGGCTTTGCGCTGGCAAACGGTGCGTTCGCGCTCGAAGTTGCGGGCGTTAAGGTTGACGAGCGGGTCAAGCTTGCAAATCAGGATCTGGTGTTGAATGGTGCCGGTGTTCGATACGCCGCCGCGGGATTCGTGCGCGTTTATGTCGCTGCGCTTTACCTGCCGCAAAAGAAGAGCACCAGCGCCGAAATCGGCGCTCTCAAAGGCCCAAAACGCATGCGACTGAACGTCATGCGCGGCATCAACTCAAACGATTTTTCGAAGGCTTTGCTCTCAGGCATGCGTGCCAATTTGTCGAGCGCGGAGCAGCAAGCGCACTTTGAAAGTCTGTTGAAGCTCGGTCAGATTTTCGGACAGATTCCGTCACTGAACAAAGGCGAAACGATCACCATAGATTCGATCCCCGGCACCGGTACGATGGTTCTGGTGAACAACAAACGGGTTGGTGAAGTCTTCAAGGACGATACGTTTTTTCAGGCGCTCCTGCAAATCTGGATTGGCCCCAAGCCGATTGACGATAGTCTGAAACCAGTCCTGCTCGGTACCGTCGCCAGCAACGACAATACGGTGAACACCACCCGCGACCGTTTCTAGTTAAGGCGCGGCGCTGCCAAAGCAACGCTGCCTACCGCTAGCTCGCGTTGCCAGGAACATCGACGATTCTTATCAGTCCTTAAACTGGCAATTGGGCGATGCGCTGCGCTAGCGGCAACTGTACCGCGTGCACCAACTGCAGCACCTCAAGTTCACAGCCAAAATGGCCAACGATCTGCATCCCAACGGGTAACCCGTTGGCGGCGAACGCGACGGGCGCGCTGGCGGCGGGATGCGACGTCATCGTGATGCGGCAGGCCGATTTCATCCAGTCGAGATAGGTTTCAAGCTTGACGCCGTCAATTTCCATCGGATAAGGCGTGTTGATGTCAAACGGCAACACCTGATTGACGGGGCAAATGAAATAGTCGTACTTCGTCAAAAATCGCTGCATGCGCTCAAAGCATTTTGATTGCTGCATCTGAGCTTCGGCCACCTGCGCGCCAGTGAGCTTTAAGCCCTGCTCAATGTTCCACACGGCGGTATCTTTGAGCAGGGCTTTGTGATTTTTGTAGTGACCGCCCAAGCTGTTGATCAGGTTCAACGCGCGCTGGACCTGAAACGTGTTGTCGGCAATCTCCAGATCGGGCTCCGCTTCTTCGACAATAGCGCCGATCGCCTCAAACCGTTTGAGCGATTGTTTGAGTGCGTCGCGCACGCCGGGCTCGACGGGCAAACCGCCGAGGCTTGGGCTCCACGCGATCCGCGCCCCTTTGAAGTCTCGATCCAGCGGTTCGCGAAACATCGTTGGATCGCCGCATCGGCCCAACGCCGCTCTGGGGTCATCGCCCGCCTGAATCGACAGCAACCATGCTGCGTCCTCTGCCGTGCGCGCGATGGGTCCCAAAACGCCCAGCGTGCCCCAAAGGTTGATCGACGGGTAAGTCGGCACACGACCCGGCGATGGTCGCAGACCGACAACGCCGCAGAAGTTTGCGGGGTTGCGCAAACTGCCGCCCATGTCCGAGCCATCGGCGAACGGCAACATGCCCGTGGCCACCGAAACCGCCGCGCCACCGGACGAACCGCCACAGGTTTTAGTAACGTCCCACGGATTTTTCGTGGCACCGAACACAGCGTTGAAGGTTTGGCTTCCGAGGCCAAATTCGGGTGTGTTGGTCTTGCCGAGCAAAGTCAGGCCATGCAAGCGATAGCGCTCAACCATCAGCGAGTCGTAGTCCGGCACCCAATCCTTCAGGATCGGTGAGCCCATCGTGGTGCGCATGCCTTTGACTGGCTCAAGGTCCTTCATTGCAATCGGCAGGCCCGCGAGCGGCGACGTGGGTTTGCCGGCGGTACGTCGTGCATCAATCGCATCGGCGTTGACGTAAGCGCCTTCCCGGTCAAGCGTGACGATGGCGTTCAATGATGGATTGACGCGATCCACCTGAGCAAGCGTCGCGTCGAGCAACTCGCGCGATGAAATTTTGCGCGAAGTGAGCAGCCCGGAAAGTTCGCGGACCGAAGAAAACAGCAATTCAGACATGATCAGCTTTTACGTGAAACGCCCACTATATAGGGGCTAGTGAAGATATATGGACAAAATCGACTTAGAGCCGTTTATCGATGTAGCCCTCGGAAAGCTTGGCTTTCACAGTAAAGTCATATCCTTTAACGGCAACCGTGGAACCGAAGATACCGTTTTTAAAGTCAAGTAAAGCGACGGAATTGTTCGGATTTGAAGCCGTGCAGTCCCGACATACCCACCCACTGCACACCGCGCGCCTTTCGATGTGCCCTTTAGTGGGTGCTCTCAAGGCGCGCCGTGAACAGTGCATGGATAAGTCTACATGGCTCGGTGCCCGTCGGGAGGTGCGCTCGCGCAGGACTCACGCTGCCATTGCCTTGTCGTTCGGGTTATAAGGTTTTTAGGTGTGAATCACGCCGAAGCGCAGATGCGCGAGCTTTCGCATGGCTGCACCAATGGCCGCCATCTTCGGTTTGCCGCGTGCCAGGAGTCGCTCGTAGAGCGCCTTCACCTGACGATTGCAGCGCGTGGCCACCACCGCAGGCATGTAGAGCAGCCGTCTGATATCGGAAGGCCCCATCTTTGACATCCGCGCCTTGCCACGCACCGAGGTTCCCGATTGCCGCTCGCTGGGCAGCAGCCCCAGATAAGCCACTAAGCCCTCGACGTTGTCGAAGATGTGGATACTCATCAGCGCATTCATGCGACTGGCAACGCGCGGGCCGACGCCGTTGATCGTTTGCAGCAGGCGATCATTGTTTTTAAGCGTCGGGTCGCTGTCAATGTGGTCTCCGATCTGCTTGTCGAGGCTCGCCAGCTGCGCCGTCGGAAAGGCGATGGATTCAGTCAAACTGTATTCCGGGAGTACGGAGTTTCGTGCTTCCCGGAATAACGTGTAGCTCCCTGCGAGCTTCACATTTCTGCACGCTTACGATGCGAACACAATCTCTCCGCCTCGTGCGTCCACCTCAATGGTTGATCCCGGCAGGAACTTGCCTGAGAGCAATTGCTTCGACAGAGGATTCTCCAGTGACTGCTGGATCGCGCGCTTAAGCGGACGCGCGCCATACACCGGGTCGAAGCCTGCTTCACACAAAACGTCGAGCGCAGATTCGGACACTTCAATCTTGAGATCGAGTTTATTGAGGCGCTCTTCGAGACGCTGCAACTGGATGCGGGCGATGCCTTTGATATTGTCACGACCGAGTGCATGGAACACCACGATCTCGTCGAT
>JBBRGY010000226.1:0-5577 GCA_038223495.1 Burkholderiales bacterium
GGGCGTCAAGACCCAACGGCTACGTTCGAGTAGCGTTGCCAGAGGCGTGGCGTTCGCCGAATTGACAACGCGAGGCATGGCGTGCGCACATTCTATGACGCGTGCCGAACGAGGTATTTGAGCAGGCTCAGAGGTGACGTGAGTTGCCGACGAAGTACCAGCCTGTAGCAGCGCATGATGCCAACTCTCAGGGGAAGCGTCGAACGGCAACAGCAAGGCTTTCGCGATGCCCTGCAAGCGTTCTGGAAAGGAACCCAGATCGGAGGCGACGATGGGAAGACCCGACGCAATCGCCGTCGACAGCGTGAACGAAAAAGTTTCGGGTACCTGCGAAGGCAACCAAAGCACGTCAGGTCGTTCCACTGCGATCAGACCAGGTAGATCGTCGGCGTCGTATGAGCCGGTCGCCGTCAGATATTTTGGTAGTGGTTCGGCGGCGTGCCCGATCAAGCGAAGCGTGAGCGGTGATCTCGTGCGCTCGGCAAATTCAGCGACTGCAAGCGCTATGGCCAGGCCTTTTGACCTCGACAGCGCGCCCAACAGCGCCACTTTAACGATGCGTGGGAAAGTAATCGGCGGCTCGGCGTGCGGTGCGACTTGAATGACAAGGTCGGGTAGGTAACGATGCACTTTGTCGGCGACGCTTTTGCTTGGGGCCACTACCCGATCAGCGCGTCTGAGCGTGGCGGCCCACGCCGCACGCCACTCAGAAATATTGAGCGTCCAAGCATGCGGACGCCCTTGTATGCAAAGATTGCAACCTGAGTCATCGGGTTCGCCACAGTAGCGACCGTCCGGATCGACCAGTTGATACTGCGGACAAATGCTCGCGTAATCATGCAGCGAACAATCAAGCGGAACAGCAAGCGCTTGATCCAAATCGAGAATATCGCGCGGAAAGCCTTGCACATGATGCAAATGCATACGTTCGAATTTGAGTGCTTGCAAAGCCGCAACCAGCGTTGACCAATCCGCGCTTGCGATGCGATATAGCTCACCAGTCGGCATCGTGATTTCGACACTTTGGCTATCGCATGGACGCAGTATCGTCACTCTGGCGCGGCTAGAAAGCGAAGCGGCCAATGATTTCACTTGTTGCTCGACGCCCCCCCCCCAGGCGTGCGTGACGAACAAGAGGCGCGGCAATCCCGCGCCTTCAAGAGCAGCCAATGCAACGGGTATTTCTGTTGTCATCGTGACTTAGCGTGCACCGCTGATGGCGCGCGCAGCGCGCACCAACCAAGGCTCTTGTGCCGGCGCGGCGGGCGCTTCTGCTGATACAACCGCAACAGGCGGAGGCGCGGATTTCAAGACTGCGATTTCCGCATGCAGCATTGCATTTTCGCGATAGGTTCTCGACCATTCGGCATAGACAGACTGCTCGCGATCCGCGACCAGACTGAGTTCCGGTTTGATGCCTTCAAGCTGGGCATTGTTCCGCGCACAGAACACTACAAAGTAGAGCGGTTCAGGGTTGGCAGCATCACCTTCAGAGGTGAGGGCGAGGGCACTGCTGGCAGGTAACTCCAACGGCCAAACCATTGAATGAAATGCAGCACGTTGAGCAAACCACGTTTGCGCAGGAAAGTGCGGATCGAGTAGGTTCTTCAGTTCCGCCCGATCAAGCTCTTTGACGTGGAATTCATTTTTGTAGCCGGTTTTATCGCTGTACTCCAGGCGATTGGGTGACGAAATAATAAAAATCCCGCCCGGCGCGAGCAAGCGATCAACTTCGCGCATGAACGCTTCATGCTCGGTCATGTGTTCAATCGTCTCGAACGAAACGATGACGTCGAAGCTGGCGTCCGGGTCTGGGATTTGAGTGCAATCGGCCACGACGTAGCGCAGATTCGCATTCGCATAAACCTTGCCCGCGTGATCGACGGCATCGGTCGAAATATCGACGCCAACGACGCTGGCCGCACACTTTGATAGTAGATGTGAACCGTAGCCTTCGCCGCTAGCCACGTCAAGCACGCGTTTTCCTGCGACGTAGTTGCGGACGATCAGGTAGCGATGCCAGTGCTCGTAAATCATCTCTCCCGCGCATTCGGGCAGAAAGCGCTCTCCGGTAAATACGAGTGTCATTCGTTGCTGTCCGTCGTGGCTTGATGGGAATAGTTTTTCGCGAACAGATCGGCGAGTTTGCGTCGATCCTGCTTTGTAGGTCTACCACGAAACGGTGGCGCTCCGCGACCACCCATAGCGGCATCTGCAGCAGCGTAAAGCGCCTGCTGCTCAAGCCGCGCAGCAGTGCTCGCTTCTGTTTCGCGATATAGCAGGGCTGCGTCCGTCGCTGACCCGCGCCGCTCAGAAACTGCGATGACCAGTACCTGCTGCATCATTTCACCGCGCTGAACGGCATAAGTCTCGCCAACGCGCACAGCGTGCGCTGGCTTAATGCGATCACCCGATACCGAACCCACGGTAGCGCGGCGCACATGACCGGCATCAATTGCATCCGTGGCCAGCGAACGCGTCTTGAAAAAGCGAGCGGCCCATAGCCATTTGTCGATGCGAACCACATTTGTTTCAGTCATTGGCGACGCCATCGAGCGCTATTGCAATAACTGCGAACCGGGCGGATGCAGCGCATCGTTGCGGCGAAACAGCTCTGCAAATGACGCCGCGCTAACTTCGTACGCCTTGCCGCAAAACTCGCAGCGCGTCGCAATTTTTCCCTGCTCTTCGATGAGTGGCTGCAATTCAGCTTCGCCGACCAGTTTCAACGCATTTAGAACGCGCTCTATGGTGCAAGAGCAGGCGAATTTCACGGCTTGTGCCGGGCTCACTTTTACAGTGTGTTGGGCGAACGTGAACTGCAACCAGTCGCTGTAAGGGAAGGGCATAAAGTGTTCGGAAAATGCGTGATTTGCTTGAGCCGCCACAGCGTTCCACGCTGGCGTCGCGTCCTCTGCACTGTCTGGAAGGCGCTCCAAAAGCATTGCCTCCATGACATCGCCGTCTTGCCGCAGCCACATGCGAGTGTCGGTTTGCTGTGAATTGGTCAAATACGCTTCAAGCAACGTGGCAACACTGCCTTCACCAAGCGCCACGATACCTTGATAGATCTGCCCATCGGTCGGCGAAATGGTGAGTACAAATCGACCCTCGCCGTCAGGCGCGACCAGTGAATGGAGCGATGCGTCTGGAGCAATGTTTGCGCCTTCTCGAACGCTGGCGTAGAGCCTAAATGTGAGCGCGTCGGTAGCCTCGACGCAGAGCAGCGGTACATCGCCCGTGCCCTGAGCTTGTAGGATGACCTGAGCGCTTTGCTTCAAGTTGCTTGCCAATAATGCCGCTGCGCCAGCGAGCTGACGCAACAATGCCACCACCGCGTCAGGGTAGTCATGGTGCTGCATCGCTTGCGTCAGGCTCTCCTCAAGGCGCACGACTACGCCGCGTGCAGGCGCCGTATCGAGCCAAAAGCGCATGAGTTGATCGAAGCCGGCGGATACTTTGTCCATATTTGTATAGCGGTATGGTGACTGTTACGCCGTCGTCACGCGTGCATTCATTGCAATCGTCACTACTTGCAGTGGCAATGATGAATTCTTGTCGAATGTTGTGCCGGCCTCAATGCCCACTCGCGCGATTGCTTCTGTTGAGTCGAGTTGATCGTACAGCGCGTTCATCGCTCCCAGCGCATATTCACGGCCCGAACATGCAGCCAAGAATCTCTTGAATTCGAACACTTCGCGCATCGAATAGAAACCGTAAATCCCTGTGGGATTAGCGATCAGCGCTGTGACGTGAGTGCTCTCATACGCATCCTCATCATCTTCTTTTGGGTTGAGATAATGCTGATCTTTGAGGATGGCGTGCAGCTTGCGAAACGTCTCGAAGATTTCCGATTTGCTGTTGAAATTCAGATCCTTGGCGGTCGACAGCAGGTTTTCATAAACCAGTTGATGCGCCGCACTACCGCACAACGCGATAACTGTGTCGCCATATCGAACCATCTTGTCAGAAGAGGCATCGAAACTGTCGGACAAACGCGTGTCGCCAAAGGTGGTGAGTGAATCTGCAGCAATAGCAGCCATGTTGCCTTTGCGCACCACAACAAGAGTGGTCATAACAACTGCTTTCTTTTTTCTGGTTAACTTTTAATTATAGATTTTGCAGACTTGGTGGCATTATCTGCGGTCGTTGGAGCGGTTGGGTCGATTGGGCGGGCCGCGCATTAGCGCCGGGTTCCAATGCTGGATTGCGTTGTGCCAGAAGCCCGCGACTGAGGTGGGACGACCGACATCGAGCTGATTGAGAAACGCCCATGCCGCCTTAAGCGTCACAACCGCGTTGTCTGATTGGATAGCTGCAGCAAGCGTCTGCTTGGAGAGTTTTTCACCCGCCTCGTTTTTGACCAACGGCACATGCAGGTACCGTGGCGTCTCAAAGCGAAGACGGCGCTGTAGAAAAACTTGGCGTGGCGTATTCATCAACAAGTCGTCGCCACGGACTACGACATTGACGTCCTGTGCGTCGTCGTCGACGACGACTGCTAGCTGATACGCGTAGAGCCCGTCGGCGCGTCGCAAAATGAAGTCACCTACGCTGGTGGCGATGTTTTGCGTGATCAATCCGAGTACACGATCTGCAAACGTCACATTCGCATCAGCGTCATCGGGCACGCGAAGACGAAGGGCTGTCGTGGTTGAATCGTCAAATACCCGTTCCCTGCATCGTCCAGGATAAATGGACTCCCCAAACGCATTGCGAGGCGCATGTTCGAGCATCTTTCGGCTGCAAGTACACGCGAATAAGTACCCCGCGTCACGCAACTGTCCTAGCGCCAAATCGTATCGCTCAACGCGCTCGCTTTGCCTGACGATTTCGCCGTCGGCTTCGAAACCATACGTCGTAAGCTGGCGCAAAATTTCAGCTTCAGCGGCCTTCGTGCATCGTGGCACATCGATATCTTCAATGCGCAGTATCCAACGCCCCTCCGCCGCTCGGGCATCTGCATAGCTGGCGACGGCGGCCACCAATGAGCCGAAGTGCAGCGGCCCGGTGGGCGAGGGCGCGAAGCGCCCAACGTAGTGCGCAGCAGACTTCACGAAGCCTTATTTACAACTTGACCTTCACGTCAACAACAACAGGTTGCGCCAACGCGGCCCGATGTGATTCGGGGATCGCGCTCGTTGTTGTGTTGTCAAGCGACGCACGCATCAGCCCCGGCGTCACTGCCTGGGCAAACGTAAAAACATTGCCAGGGTCGTACTTCTGCTTCACATCCCAAAGTGACGCCTGCGCATCACCCCAATATTTGTAGGCGTAATTTGGATCGTCCAGACGCGGATAATTTTGATACACGTGGCCGTTGTACAACGGTTCCATCAAATCCATCCAGCCGACCAGAAACG
Source organism: Burkholderiales bacterium (assembly GCA_038223495.1). Classification (GTDB taxonomy): domain Bacteria; phylum Pseudomonadota; class Gammaproteobacteria; order Burkholderiales; family Casimicrobiaceae; genus Casimicrobium. The sequence goes on from JBBRGY010000226.1 coordinate 5,364, forward strand.
CCTGCGACGCGGCGCGATCTGCTTCTTCCCACCAGAACACATCGAGCACCGCGTTAAACACCGCATCGCGATGCACGAAGGCGCTGCCCCATGCTGGATACGCGTTGATCGCACCGCCATAAAACTCCATATAGAAGTAAGAATATGGGTTCGGTGTGGTGACGAAATAGTCCAGAAGCGAGCGCCATTCTGCTTTGCTCCAGTCACGGGAAAC
>JBBRGY010000227.1:0-5565 GCA_038223495.1 Burkholderiales bacterium
GCCATCGCATTGGGTGCGAGACGCTGATTGATGAGGTCCAACGTGCTGATGTGATGCGCCTTTTCGAACGCAGCTTTCACGCCGGCTTCGTCGCCATGTCCCCATGTGTAGCAAACATTGTTGGGTGCCTGATCATGCACCGCAGTTTTGCTTGAAGCGGCAGTCCCGGTGCTCACGACCGCAGGCAGGATGCCGTAATCGACTTCCATCGCGTCCGCAGCGGCGCGCGCCTGCTCTGGCGTCTCCGCAATCACCACCGCAACGTGATCGCCCACGTAGCGCGCTTTTCCGATACACAAAATCGGATGTGGCGGCTCAATGGCTGGCGTGCCGTCTTTGCTGGTGATCCCCCAGCCGCAGGGCAGGCCACCAATTTTTGATTCTTCAATGTCCTTGCCGGTAAAGATTGCAACTACACCGGGCATTGCCGCTGCCGCCGTTGAATCGATGCCGTTGATCGTGGCGTGTGCATGAGGCGAACGCACGAAGGCCGCGTAGGTTTGGTGCGGCAGAATGATGTCGTCGGTGTATTGGCCGTTACCGGTCAAAAATCGGTAGTCTTCTTTGCGCGTGACGCGTGCGCCGATTCCGTCAGCTTTCATCATCTTCTCCTTAGCTCATTGCAGCCAGGCCAGCTTTCACTGACGTGACAATGTTCTGATAACCCGTGCAGCGGCAAATGTTGCCGTCGAGACAAGCACGAATTTCTTCGTCGCTTGGGTTCGTAAGTTTGCCTTTGAGTTCGCAAGCGCTCATGACCATGCCCGGCGTACAGAAGCCGCATTGCAGCCCGTGATGCTCCTTGAACGCCGCCTGCATTGGATGCATGTCGCCATTGGCGGCAGCGAGCCCTTCGATGGTCATCACATCAGCGCCCTGCGCCTGCGCCACCAACATATTGCAGGATTTCACGGCGCGACCGTTGACATGCACGGTGCACGCGCCGCACTGCGACGTGTTGCAGCCCACGTGCGTACCGGTCAGACGCAAATGTTCGCGGATAAATTCGACCAGCGTGGTCGAGGCCTCGACCGCAGCCGTGACCGACTTGCCGTTCACCTTCATGGTGATGTTCACTGACATGATGCACTCCTCCTTTTGAAATACAGTTGTTAAAACTACTAACGAAGAATAACCGCAAAGTTCGTACCACCAAAGTTCTCTTGCGTAGCTCAATGGCAGCAGCACTTCAGCACCCGGGTTTTCCGCGCGGCGCTTCACCCGAATCGAACATTTGCTGCAGCTGACGTGTCGCAAATGCGCGCACTACGATCAACAAGTGTTGCAAATTGGAGCAGCCAATTTCGGATAAACTTCGGTCAGACTGCAGTGCCTCGGAGGAGAATGTTCGCCCGTTGCCGGTCTGTTCTTAAGTCGGACATCGCGAAGCAGGAGGAATTATGTTCGCGCCAGACTCGCCCCAGGGGAAACATCCCAATTCATCTGCGGTCGGCACATTTGCTGCTGATACGCACGCCATGTTGATTGAAACTTCATGGAGTCGCAGCAAGCGATCCGGCCTGCAGCCGCGCATGATGCAGGACTTTCAAACGCTGCCAACCACTGACCTGCGACTTCTGCGCGAACAGCATCGCTCGCTGATGCAGCACGCAACTCCGGTCATGACAACGCTGCATCAGCAGATCATTGATGCCGAAAGCGTGGTCGTGCTGACCGATGCTCAGGGGGTTGTATTGCACACCATTGGCGAACCTGCGTTTGCGGAAAGGGCGGCGAAGGTAGCCATGCGTCCGGGTGTCAGTTGGGGCGAAGAACAGAAGGGCACCAACGCCATCGGGACTGCCATTTACGAGCGCCAGCCAGTGGTCATTCATGCCAATCAACACTTTCTTGAGGCCAATCACGGTCTCACATGCTCGGCCTCGCCGATCTTCGCACCTGCGGGTGATTTGATTGGCGTGCTTGACGTTACCGGTGACTATCGCGGTTTTCACAAACACACGATCAGCCTGGTACGCATGAGCGCGCAGCTGATCGAGAACACATACTTCCGTCGCACTTATTCAGGCCAGCTAATCGTCGCGTTCCACGCGCGGCCTGAATTCATCGGCACGTTGATGGAAGGCCTGATTGCTTTTGCGCCGGATGGGCACGTCCTTGCCGCCAATCGAAGCGCCTGCCTGCAGCTTGAGCTGTCACTAGCCTCCGTGCGCACGCACACCGCGGTGTCGCTGTTGCGAAGAACTGCCAGTGAGCTGCACGAATTGGCATTTCATGCGGCAATCGAACCGCTGCAATGCGTGCTGCCCAGCGGCGTTCGGATTCATGCGGTGCCAAGCGCTTCGAGCGCCCGATACTTTGTTTCGGGGGCGGTGGAGCGCGATGATGGTCTCGTCACCCGCAGGGCTCCGCCGCAACCGGCGACCGACCCCGTTCAATCCCCTGAACCCACACCGCGCCGCACCGCGAAATCGCAAGCATCGAGCGCCGTATTGCCACAGGCCAATCTCGACGATCTCGACTCAGGTGATGCTCAGATTGCCAATGTCATTGCCCGGTTGCGCAGGGTCGCGCACACCGATGTCAGCATACTGATCGAGGCAGAAACTGGCGCCGGCAAAGAGTGGTTTTCGATGGCGATTCATCGTGCTTCGGAACGTCGGAACGGCCCGTTTGTCGCGGTCAACTGTGCGGCGATTCCGGAAGGCCTGATCGAATCGGAACTGTTTGGCTATGACGAAGGCGCGTTCACGGGAGCCCGCCGTAAAGGCCACATCGGTAAGCTGCGCGAGGCTAGCGGAGGCACCCTGTTTCTCGATGAAATCGGCGACATGCCACTGGCGATGCAGGCGCGCTTACTGCGCGTTTTGCAGGAGCGCGTGGTCACGCCGCTGGGCAGCAACAAATCAATAGCGGTCGACGTACGACTGGTCTGCGCGACGCACAAACGTCTACGCGAGCTACTCAAGGCGCACACTTTCCGCGACGATTTGTATTACCGACTGAACGGACTCACTGTTCGCCTGCCGCCACTACGCGAGCGCAGCGACGTGCGCGAGATCGTGACCCGTCTGCTGCTGTCGATGAATAGCCATGGGGGTCCGCGCTGGCAACTCGCGCCCGACGTCTGGGCGCTGATGCTCCGTCACCCGTGGCCCGGCAACCTGCGTCAATTGTCCAACGTGCTCACCACCTCGATGGCGATAGCAGCGCCGGGCGCAGTGATCGAGTGCAAGCATCTGCCCGACGATTTTCTCGATGACATTATCGAGCGTGACAGCATTCTGTCGCCTGGTATTGCCGTGACATTGGCGACAACTGTTGCCCCCAGCGTACCCGTATCGCTCGACGATATGACGGTCAGCGCCATGCATCTCGCGCTTGAACGTCATCGTGGCAACGTCTCTGCCGCCGCGCGTGACTTGGGCGTCAGTCGCAACACCCTTTACCGCAAACTTCCGAAGTCGCAATCGGGCGCATCGGCTAAATAAGCTCACAACGCTCTGCTGGAGCACTGATCGTGTTAAGCGCACGTTGCATCTGCCGCGCGAGTGTCCTCGACAACATTACGGCTGAGTGCGGCTGCGAGAGTAGGCCTGGTCCGACGTCCAAACCCGCCCTTCTCTGATCGTTACGCGTAGGAAGCAAGCTTACTCTGGCAGAGTGAGTTTTCTGAATGGTGACGGAGGTAAAGATGTCAAAGTTAATAGTTGCGCGTTTTCATGAACAGCAGGAAACGGCGGCGGCAGTTTCAGCGTTGATGGCAGCAGGTTTTGTTGCGTCGGAAATCAGTTCGTTCTATGTGACCAGTCCGGGGCAGCACGACATATTTCCGTTAGGTGGTGACAGCGAGTCATCGTCCGGTGCGAAAGATGCGGGCGAAGGAGCCGCCGCGGGTGCAGGAGCAGGAGGTGTGGTCGGCGGCGCGGTAGGTGCGTTGGCCATTCCGATAGGAGGCCCGGCAGCGGTAGTCGGCGGCGCGCTGATCGGCGGCTACATCGGATCCCTAGTGGGCAGTTTCTCTGAAATGAAAGAGAAAGGCGAAAGCGAAGCCGATGGCGAGAAGCAGCAGCCAATTCGAAAGGCGGGCATGTTGGTCGCGGTTTCGGCATCCGATTCGTCAACGCAGGCCTCAGCGATCAACGTTCTCCGACAATCGGGCGGACACGACCTGGAGTTGGCTAAGGGTCACATTGAAGGTGGCGACTGGGCAGACTTTGATCCGCGAGTACCACCGACGTTTTTGCGTGAGCGCTAGGTCCTGCGAGCGACCGGTACTGCGCAACGCCATAAACTGGCTCCAACGGAACCTGGCAAGGTTGCGGGACTCCAACCATTTTGAACAGGAGTCAGGAATGAAGAAGAATTTTGCCGTTGTGACCTTGTCAGTATTGTTCCTTGCGCAATCGGCGTGGGCTGGCCCTAACCTCACGGTAGTGTTTGTAAACCCCGAGAAGTATTCGGATGCCAGTTATTCGAGCCCGTTTGCCAACGCGCAGGATCAAGCCGACGTTCAACGAGATATTGAGCAACATCTCCAGGGCCTGGCGGAGCGCGCTCTCCCATCTGGCGACTCATTAAAAATCGAGGTACTGGACATCGACCTGGCCGGCCGCGTTGAACCATTCCGTTCCCGCGTTGGTGCCGATGTGCGCGTCGTCCGCGATATCAGTTGGCCGCGCATGGAGCTGCGCTATACGTTAACGCACGGAGGCCAGGCAACAGCGAGTCGGGAAGAGCGGCTCAGCGATCTAAATTACCTTTCTTCGTTTAACCGCTATTCGAGCGGCGATCGGTTGCGCTATGAAAAAGCGATGCTTGATCATTGGTTCGCCGAGCGATTTGCAAAACGATAGGTGCCGGCGACATGACGATACAACGGGACCAGGGCGGCAAGAAAGTAGGGCCCGACATCGAATGCGATGGCTGGTTTAGCGCCGTGGACCGTTCCGCGACCCAACGTCCCGCCAAACCCTCCTGGCCGCCCTTGATCCTGCCGACGCCGTCGGAATGCCGCATACCGATGGCGGCGGGGCTCGCGACAACCCACTGCCATTAAATTCAACCAGGGAGAAAAGCTATGAAGATTCAGGTCAATACCGATGCTCACATCGAGGGCCACGAGGCGCTCGCGACCCATGTCAGTACAACTGTGGAACACGCCCTGCGACACTTCCATGATCGCGTGACGCGGGTGGAAGTCCACCTCAGCGATGAGAACGGTGGCAAGAGTGGCGCGCACGACAAGCGCTGCGTGATGGAGGCCCGGCTCGAAGGTCGTCAGCCGATCGCTGCCACCGACGAAGCTGCGTCGCTGCATCAGGCAATACGCGGCGCTGCCGACAAACTCGCTCGGCTGATCGATAGTCAGCTCGGGCGCGTGGCGAGCAGCGTCCGCACGCCCGATATGCCAATGGAAGAATAAGCGAGGGGAGCGTCTGCCTGCGCGGCAAGGCAGACAGCCCAGTGTCAACAGCGAAGCGCAACAAAAGCTACTGAACCGACACCGGCTTTGCGACCAGCTCACTGGGCCTGGCGCCCGAGCTGGCAGACGACGACGTCCATCGGCGTTTGGCAGGCCCAACCCTTGTGTAACAACCCATG
>JBBRGY010000228.1:0-5533 GCA_038223495.1 Burkholderiales bacterium
GGAATCATAGGAGATGAATGCGTTACGACCGCGCTCTGCTCGCAGGCACGCTGGGTCGGCGAAACGCGGCCCGATAAACGAGGAGCATCAGCATAAGTGCGAGTGAAATCAACGACTCGCTGCTGAGAGTCGGCACCACAAGTACCTGGAACCAACCAATTGCTGAGGCACCGTTGGCTGGTGCGAGATTGATCAAGTTAGGTGCGAGCCCGACTCCGGTCGCTGTCAGGTCAACTACGCCAAGACTGGCCATGGATTGCGCTCCAGTGTTCAGCAGATTGATGAACGCGGGTTGTCCAGCCACACTGCTGGTTAACTGAAGTGCACCCGCCGCCGTGCCCCGCACGGTGAACACGTTATTGATCACCTGCGTACTCCCGGCAGCAAACGCGTAAGTCTTGCCACCGGGTGAGGTCGTGACAAAACTCAAATCGTAGAAACTGTTGCTTCCACTAACGGTGCCGGTAGGGGCGCAACCTGCAATATCAACAAAGTTGACTTTCCCCGTGCCTGCGCTGAAGCTACCCGAATTGGAGAAGTTTCCTGCCAGCGAGAGTGCGCCGCTGCCACCGTTCAGGCTGCCACCCGCTTGAATGATGACGTTGCGCGCGCCCGTCACGCTGCCGCTGCCGAGACTGAAGTTGCCGCCTACGATAAGATCGCTGCAAGCGAGATTGAGACTACCGCCGTTGAGCGCAACTGACGCATTGGCAGGCACGACGTAATCGGCGTGAGCGCTTGGCGTTGCGGCAGTAATGCCCAGTGCAAGAATGAACGCAAAAGCATGGTGAATGCGGCCAAGAATCAAAACACCTTGCGTGGTCGATTTACAACGCTGCCCCATGTAACCCCTCATCGTGTTTGTCAAATTGCGACGTTGCCACTGATTGGCTTTTGAAAAAAATGCCATACAGTACGTCCTCGTTTACAAATATCAACAATATTTTTACTTCTGGCACGTTATCTTGTCAGATTGCCGAAGGCAAGAGATTCCCGAAACCAAAATGTACGCAGCGTGGCTTGTTCAAAGCAAACGTGAACGGTCAGTGGTGAAGCCTTTGTGACGGCCTAAGCAATCGCATTCGCGGGCAGGACGGATCATCCTCGCAATAGGCAACGGCATACGGTTGCAGAGGCAAAGACTAAGGATCGCTTTGAGGCAAGCAACGCCGTTCGCTACGTCGTGTCGGTAGCGCTGCAAAACTGGGCTAACAACATTTCTCCTGGCCGATTTTCGGCTGCGCAACCGAAGTCAGTGCATTCGTCGATTTCACGAAGGCTGGCGTCTCGCGAAATGGAGGTAAGAATCGGAGAAGCGCGCCCGCGCAGGCGCTGGACGCGTTCGAAACTAAGGATTCCTGCGTCTCGAACGCGACAGAGTGAATTTTGCGTCTAGTGTCCTCTGACGAGAGGCGACTTGTGGACCCCAATGCTTATACGGTGTCGGGACAGAGTTCAGACAGCCTAATCGCCGTTCGCTGTTTGCCGGAAGCGATTGATCCACGACGAACTAAAGGTCAAAGATTTAGCCGTGTTGTGGGTCACATTGTGGGACGCAGACAAGTCACAATAAAAAAGCCCCGATAAACCAGGGCTTTAGATACTGTACTTGGCGGAGAGGGGGGGATTCGAACCCCCGTTACCTTGCGGTAAGCCTGATTTCGAGTCAGGTACATTCAACCACTCTGCCACCTCTCCGACTTTGTGATTCTAGCGTAGCTGTGGAGCATCGACAGCTCGTTTGGGAATTAGCCCTTCACGGGCGTCGGTTTAGCGTTAGTAGCCCCGGAGCTTGGCTTCGCGGCACCGGAGGTCGTAGTATCTTGTGTTTTCGGGGCAACGGCTTGCTTCTGGCCGTGTGACTCAGACGAGGATGGCTGCGCGACCACGACTACAGGTGGTGGAACCCACGTAGGAGAAGCAACCGTTTTGCCCAAAGCCTTCATTTCCATAAAGTAGCGTGCAGCGACCTTATCCTGATAGCGCGAATCATCCGCTGCGGCTTTCTTGGCCGCATCCGCAGCCTTCGCTTTGGTCTCTTCAGCTTTTGCTTTCTGCTCGTCGGTCATCGGCGCAGGTGGCGGCAACTTGGCAATCGCCAATGCGGTCAACGTGCTACCGAGCACAAGCACTATCCAGTGATTGAATTTCATCAGTCGTTTCCTCCTACGGCTACCGGTTTTTGAGCGCCAGCAGCCGCGTTGCCACTGGTGCCGCTACGATTTGCGGGCACTTTGCCTGATTTCACATCGTCGTACCAAAGCTCGTGATGTTCTTTCGCCCACGCTTCGTCGACCACGCCAGTTTTCATCGCGTCAAGCGCGCCAGCCATGCCGATGGTGCCCATGTAGATATGCCCCATCGCACCGAGCATGAACAGCACGGAGCCGGTGAGGTGAACCAGATTTGCCAGTTGCATCGTCGCACGCGTCTGCCCGAAATTAGGGAAATTGAGCACCAACCCCGATGCGCCGACTACGATGCCAAGTAGCATCAATCCCCCCCAGAACCAGAGTTTTTCGCCCGCGTTGAATTTCTCGCTAGGAATATGTTTGCCGTTAAGCAAGCCGCCAAAGCTAGCGATCCATTTGAAGTCCACTGCTTTCGGCCAGTTGTCACGAACGAAGACAAAGAACGTCACGAGGCAGCTAATGATGAAAAGCGGCCCCAAAAAATTGTGCAAGTTCTTCGCGATGATGGCAAGCCACGAGAACAGAGTGAAACTGATAATCGGAATCAGCAGCGCCTTTCCAAACGCGAGGATCAGACCGGAAATCGCGAGCACCGAGAACGAAATCGCGGTCGCCCAATGGGCCATGCGTTCCAGCAACGTAAAGCGCTCAATCAAACGACCGGTCGGCGCTTCGTGCAACTGAATGGTGCCTTTCCATGCGTAGAAGAGGCCGATCAACAACATCATTGCTACCAGCGCCCAACCACCAATAATCGAGAACGTGCCGTTGCGCAGCGCGCGCCAGTTTTGCCCACCATCCTGAATCAACACACCGGCCTCCGGTGCCTGAATGCTGGTGTACCCCTCCACTGCGCCGCGCGCCTCTTTCCAGAACGGCGCGTTGTTATAAGGTTGTGTGATAACGCGCTGTTGCTGCTGTTTGATCAGCTCGTCTTTCGGCAACACCGGGCCACTGCTTTGCTGCGCGCTAACGGAGCAAGCCAGCAGCAGTGCGGTCAAACACGCAAATAGGTGTTTCATAGACGGCTCCTTACGACATGACTCATGGGGATTCGAACGATCAATTAATTGAAGCGCTTGTATTCGTTCTGCGTGTCGGCACGTGCGCGAAGCTGAAGCACCCATGCGTTGCGATCAGCATAGAGCTTGCCTTCGCCATAAGGCAGGTCGTCAGGCTTCGCGGCGGACGCACCCGGCTTTGCGGTGATCGTTTGTGGCTGCTCACCACATCCTGCGAACGCCGCCAATGCCGCAAGTGAGAAAAGGGAGATAAGCAGCTTGTTCATGATTTTTGCGGAATGGATTGAACCGCGGGCGCTGTCGCCTTGGTATCTGGGCGACCATACGCTGTCGCGTGCCCCCACAAGTCGCCGCCACGACCGCGGCGCATCACGCGTTCGCGATAAATGTCTGAAAGCACATCGCCATCACCCGCAAGCAGCGCCTTGGTGGAGCACATTTCCGCGCAGGCAGGCAGCTTGCCTTCTGACAAACGATTGCGCCCGTATTTTTCAATTTCTGCTTTTGATCCGTCTTTCTCTGGACCGCCAGCGCAGAACGTGCATTTGTCCATCTTGCCGCGCAAACCGAACGCGCCTGCTTGCGGGAACTGCGGCGCGCCGAATGGGCATGCGTAAAAGCAGTAGCCGCAGCCAATGCACAAATCCTTATCGTGCAACACCACGCCGTCTTCGGTTTTGTAGAAGCAGTTGACCGGGCACACAGCCATGCAAGGCGCATCCGAGCAATGCATGCAGGCAACCGAAATAGAGCGTTCTGCCCCGACGATGCCGTCATTCAACGTAACCACGCGACGGCGATTGACGCCCCATGGAATATCGTGCTCGTTTTTGCATGCGGTCACGCAACCGTTGCATTCGATGCAGCGTTCGGCGTCACAAATAAATTTCATTCTTGCCATGATGTTCTCCTTGTTCGCTTCTCTTTACGCCGCGTCGAATCGAGTAACCTGGCAGACCGTCGTCTTGGTTTCCTGCATCATCGTGACCGAGTCGTAGCCGTAGGTGGTTGCGGTATTGACCGCTTCGCCACGCACAATCGGAGCGGCACCTTCCGGATATTTCTGCAGATTATCTTTTCCCTGCCACCATCCGGAGAAGTGGAACGGAATGAAAGTAACGCCAGGTCCAACGCGCTCGGTGACCATCGCTTTCACTTTGATTTGCGCACCGGTCGCCGATTTCACCCACACGTATTCGTTGTTACGAACGCCGCGATCATTCGCGTCTTTGGTGTTGATCTCGATGAAGTTTTCTTGCTGCAATTCGGCAAGCCACGGATTGGAACGCGTCTCTTCGCCGCCGCCTTCGTATTCAACCAGCCGCCCAGAGGTTAGTACTAGTGGGAACTTCTCATAAACCTTGTCGGCAAGGTTCTTGTCCTGAACTGATTTGTACAGCGTTTTGACCCGCCAGAATGCGCCGCCCTTGTCCGCGTGCGTTGGATACTTTTTGGCCAACTCAGCGTTGTTGCCGTACAGCGGTTCGCGATGTTGGGGAATCGCATCCGGGAAGTTCCAGACAACCGCGCGTGCCTTCGCATTTCCGAACGGATGACACCCGTGGTTTTTCATGACCACGCGTTGAATTCCGCCGGACAGGTCGGTCTTCCAGTTTTTGCCTTCGGCCTTCTTTTTCTCCGCGTCGGTAAGCTCATCCCACCAACCCAGTTTTTTCATCAACACGTGATCGAATTCTGGATAGCCCGTGGTTAAGTCGGAACCCTTTGAGTGCGATCCGTCCTCGGCAAGCAGCGAGACGCCGTCCCGTTCCACACCGAAGTTTGCGCGGAAGTTACCGCCGCCGTCCATCACATGTTTCGACGTGTCGTACAGGTTCGGCGAACCGGGATGTTTCAATTCGGGAGTGCCATAACACGGCCACGGCAATCCGAAGTAATCGCCATTGCACGGCCCGCCATTGGCTCGAAGCGTTTTCGGGTCGAACGTGTTCATGTTCTTCATGTGAAGCTTCAAACGTTCTGGCGATTGTCCGGTGTAGCCAATGGTCCACGAGCCCGCATTAATTTCGCGCAGCATGTCCTCGGGTTCCGGCTCTTCCCACTTCTTCTCGCCATCAGGTCGAACCAGTTTGCAGTTTTTAACGAACTCTTTATCAAAACCAAATTTTTTGGCGAATGCGAGCATGATCGCGTGATCCGTTTGCGATTCGAACAACGGGCTGATGACGCGCTCGCGCCACTGAAGCGAACGGTTCGACGCCGTGACGGAGCCACTCGTTTCAAACTGAGTGCATGCAGGCAACAGGTAGACACCGTCTTTGCGATCCGGCATCGCAGACGAGGCCGTTGGATACGGGT
>JBBRGY010000229.1:0-5510 GCA_038223495.1 Burkholderiales bacterium
CTGCATTGACGATGAGGATAAACGTCGCGCGACGCTCATTCAACTCAATCGGGGTGAGGCGCGCCACAGCGTGGCTCGGGGTCCTTTTGTTTTCAGTGCAAAAAGGGGTAATCGTATCTTTCGTGCAAATTGACACGGTTACCCGCAAACCGTTGCCGGGGCTAACTCTCAGCCGCGCAGGAATACGCAACTCACGCTGATCTGGCCTTTCCGCGTCACCAGCATCGCGCCAGCTAACCATCGAGTAGAGTGTGGGGATCGTCAATTTAAGGTTGATCCCGATGGCCAGCTTCGAACTTCGCTACGTGGGTGCCGAGAATTTGCCGTCGCGGCTGTCGGAATTCGACGTTCAACAATACTTTCAACTGTCGAAGGCAGACGTTGAGGCGCTCACTTCACGATTTCGCGCGGATCGGCGGGCTGGCGTAGCCGTCATGATGCTCTTCTTGCGTGCCTCTGGCCGCTCGATGGATCGAATGACAGGCCTACCACGCGCGCTGCTGCGCCACGTGGGCGAAACACTCGGCGTGCGTGCGCCCACGATTGCCTCCTTGCGTAGCATCTACGTGCGCCGCCAAACACAATACGAGCATCAGTTGTGGGTCAAGGAATATCTAGGATTCAGCGACCTCGATGCCACGGCCACCCACCAACTTAGCCAGCACTTGAGCGGGCAAGCTAACGAGGTCAGCTCGGTCGATGAGCTCATCACCAATGCCTGCCTTTGGCTGTTTGATCGCAAAACTCTCATTCCAAGTGATCGCAACATTCGTGACCTCGCGCGCAAGTGCTACGCGGGAGTTGAAGCGGCAATTCTGACCCTGGTGAAATCGACCGTTACTGCCGCAGCGGTTGCCCGCTGTCGCCATGCCGTGTTCAGTCTGCATAACGACGGCCCCGCCACGACACTGGAGTGGCTTAAGACGCCCCCTAAACGTCACAGTCCCAGCACATTCAACGAAACACTCGAAAAGATTGACTTCCTCAAAGGGCTGGGTGTTCACGAATGGACGTTTGAATCCATTCCGCTAGAAAAGCAGCGGGGTTATGCACAAAACATTCAGGCCCGACGACCGGTGATGACACGACGCTTGGTAGATGCGAGTCAGACCATCGAGCTGGTCTTTTTTCTGCGTGTCACTCTGCTGGAGCTGACCGATGGTTTGCTCTATCAATCGGCGCGCCGGGTGTCCGACCTTGTTCGCCATGCCTACGAAAAAACACAATCACGGCAGGCGCGCTCAGCTGTTGAATATCGAGAAAGTCTTCGCTCGATTCAAGCTTTGATTGGCGACACGACGCATACAGCGGAACAACGTCTGGATGCGATTGGCGCGATCATGGCCGGGCTGGATCTGCGTTCCACGAATAGTCACGCTGCGACAGTCCGAGAAACTCTGACTGACGATCAGGGCAGGATAAGAACGCTCTTGGGCAGCTTGCAGGGCTTAGATTTCAAGGGAAATGCTAACGACAACAGCCTGAAACTGTTGACCTCGCTCAAAGCACTCTACGCGGGCAAAGAGACTGAACTGCCGGTGAACCAAACGTACCCAGTCGAGAAGGTCTGGCGTGATTTGGTCGATGCCCCCGACCGCAAGCGCGCGCTCCATGCGCTGGAGGCCTGCGCGATAATGGGTTTGCGAAGAAGCCTGCGGCGCGGCTCTGTCTGGCTTGATCACAGCCTATCCTACCGGGAGCGTGACCAGATGCTGATTCCGCCGAAAGATTGGGCACGCGACCGAGAGCGGCACCTACTGATTCTGGGGCAGGAAGGCACGGTCAATGCGTTCCTGCAACCATTGCTCAAGCACATCGAAGTCGGATTGGAAGCCGTGGCTGAAGCCAAGCGCCAAGGGAAACTGAACATTGACGCTCAGGGCATGCTGCACTTGCCCGCGTTGGAAGCGCTACCGAACGAAGTTGATCCCAAGCGAACGCGCGATTTGATGTTTAAGGAGATCGGCAGCGTGCAGTTCCCCGATCTGCTGCTTGAAGTTGACGCGTACACCAACTTCAGCGAAGTGTTGTTGGCCAGACCGGCTACGGATGAACGGGAGCTGGTGGCGCTGTATGCAGCGCTTATTGCTCACGGCACTGAAATTGATGCAAAGAGCGTGGCGGCGATGACGCCGCAGTTGGACCCCGAACATGTTTCGGTGGCGATGCGAGCGCTCGAAGCAACGGGTCGACTGCGCCGCGCGAATCAACGCGTCGTCGAGTTTCAAGGTAAGCATGCCATCGCGGAAATCTGGGGCAGCGGCAAAACCGCTTCCAGTGACATGATGAGTCTGGACGCTTCAAAACACCTGTGGAACGCGCGCGTCGATCCGCGCCGACGCACGCACGCTGTCGGCATGTACACCCACGTTCTGGATCAGCACGGAATCGTTTACGACCAACCAATCGTGCTCAATGAGCGTCAGGCCGGGCCGGCAATTGAGGGCGTGGTTCGATACAACGACAGCAATGAGCGCGTGCGTTTGTCACTACTGGCGGTTGACACCCACGGCTACACTAATCCCGCCATGACGATCTCAAAACTGCTCGGTTTTGATCTGTGCCCACGGCTTCGAGATCTGTCCGAAAGGAAGCTCTTCTTACCGCGTAAACTCGACGCTCCTGAAGGCCTCGAACAGGTGCTGGTGCGAGATGTATCTCTGAAGGCTATCGAGAAAGGTTGGGACGAATTGTTGCGAGTTGCAGCTTCCATTCGCAGCGGCCGCGTCAGTGCTAACGTGGCTTTGCAACGATTTGGTAGTGCTGCCCAGGGAGATCCCGTTCACCGTGCCGCCGATCAACTGGGTCGCCTGCTTCGCACGCTATTCCTATGTGACTATTTCAGTAATACAGCATTTCGACACGAGATTCACACCATCTTGAATCGGGGCGAGTCCGTGCACCAGTTGCAGCGCGCCGTGTACTACGGCAAGGTCGCACCGGAACGAGGACGCCGCCGTGACGAAATGATTGCCATTTCCGGATCGCACACGCTCCTCACAAACCTGGTGCTAGCGTGGAATACTCACCGGATGCAACAAACGGTTGATCGTTGGCGATCATCCAGGCAGACCATTGAAGATGCCTGGTTGGCGCGTATGGGGCCGGCGCACTTCTCGCACATTAATTTTCGGGGGACGTTCCGCTTTGGTGTCGCAAAGTATGCTGAGATGTTGTTGAAACGGCGCCCCGAGACGTCGTCGGTGGACGGTAAACGGCACGCATAAGCAGCGCGAATGCACCGATGTTCGTGTCAGATGCGCATGCGACTAATGACGGTTTCACTGAGGCTGGATTGCTAATTTACGTGAAGTCGGTTTTGTGAAAAAAAACAGCTTTCTGCCCTTATGCAATATGGCTTCTAGGCGAGAGCTGTTTTAAATCGAACATGCCCCCTTTTTTGCTACGCTTTGCAGTAGCGGACGCCCCTTTTATTACGCTCATTTCAAGTCATGACGCGCCGTTTGATTTCGTCGTGACATGGGGAATCATTGCCTCCGCATCGAAGAATTCAGGCAGCCCAAGTTCGGAGTTCGGCACCCCCAAAATACGCGCTTGCTCAATCAACATTTCGAACACGCGCCTTTACACAAAAAAAGCACCGGTGTAGAAGGAGCTATCAGGTTCAGCGTCTTCACTTCTCTGCTCTTGCACTGAGTTCAACGCTTCGATTAATTCAGGGCCGAAATCTCGAAGCAAGCATGCGTGTGTTGATGTTTGTTTCATGTCAACGCACCACTGCTATGCCCTTTCAATTGGGCGCAGTCCTTCAAGTACTTCAACAACAGCCGTCCTCCTTGATCACGGCACCTTTCAACTCTAGCTTCCTCCACTAACGATGATGAGCATCGGACTGCGCAATGAAGTGCGCAACCGCTTCTTCCGTCAACGTGAACGGACTCAATAGGACTTTTACGTAATCCGCCTTTTGCTCGACCGAATACGTGCGCCATGCGGAATGGGCGTGGACTCGCTCGAGGGCTACTTTCCACTCATCTCGCTTTTCGGTAATCATGAGCCATCGAAGCCAATTCCCGCCTTTATCCTCTCCATTTGCCGCGATGTCTTTTGCAATGAGCTCAGTCATCAACTCTTCGTACAAAGCCGCAACGCGAGGACTGTCGGTGATTTCCTCGTCATCAGCCAAGCGGCAAAACTTCGCCTCACGAAATACTCGCTGTAAATCGTTTAGCGACTGCAGATCGAAAAGTGTGAATCGATTACTCATTAGGTCTAACTCCAATATCTGCTTGGCGGCCATCGCGAATTGTTCCTTGGTGAATCAATTCTTTGCCGTTTTTCCCTTCCAAAATTTGCACGCCCTCTTTGACTCGAACCTCAACGACATGCGAGCCCTTCATGCCACTTTTTCCGAGAAATAAAGTATTTGCAACCTCTTTCGGAGTGAGCTTTTCAGCAGTCAGAAATACACGTCCGCGAGCATCGGCCAAAATCATCCCTGTCTGCTGGATCGCTCGCGCTCCGACTTCATCCGTGTAGTGAAACAGTGTTCGCCCGACCTGCGTAGCGGCTGATGCGGACGACATTGCAACACTCGTCGCACCCGGTGTCCCAGAGAATATCCCGGCCATCGTCTCAAGCGCCGACACCGTCGCCGGGTTCGCCGCCAGAGAATTCACGGTACTCATCGCCGCTGCGACAGCCCGCTGCACCCCCGGTGCAGCTCTGGCAGCAGCATATCCTGCTGCGCTCACTGCCGCAATCGCCGGCGCAGCTTCAACGGCCGCTGCGATCAACGGAATCAGAAACACAACTCGCCCATCCGGATCCAGAAACTTATTCGGATTATTGTTCCCATACGCGTAGCGGTTGAACGAGTGCGGGTTGGCGTCATCGACCGCGGCAAGATCGACACTCAGGAAGCGTCCGATAGTGGGGTCGTACCATCGCGCCCCAAAGTACACGAGCCCGGTGGTGGCATCGGTGGGTTTTCCGATAAACGAATTGGTGTTCGAGTTCTGGCTCGCTTCGTATTTGGTCTTCTCACCGAAGGCAAGATAGTCCTCACGCCACGCCGGATTTCCATAGCCGTCGGTCGCCATGATTGGGGAGCCGCTGACGTTCGGGTGAAGGTAGGTCAGCGTGTCGGTGTTGGCGCTGCCCGGACAGCCTTGCGCGATGTAGGCTTCAATGTCCGCTGCGTTGGTACGGGTGCCGCTCAAAGTCAGTCCGCTGGTCAGGGCGGGGCCTCTGAACCCCGCCAAATAGCGGGTGATGATGAGCGCGTCTTTCAGCTCGACGCTGCCATTGCCGTCCATGTCGTGCGCCGCGTGGTAGCTGTCCATGAACGCGTTGATCGCGGCGGTGGTGATCGGCTGGTTGGCGGGGGTTTGATCGAGCCGGGTGCCGCTGATGAGCGCACTACCGGCAAGCCCGCGGTGGTAGCGGGTGATCACCAGACCGTCACTGGTGGCGTCCGTGCCACCGATGGCGCCGACCCTGTCCGCATTAAACCCGCATCCACCCGGCGCGGGTGAGACGAGAAGGCT
>JBBRGY010000230.1:0-5491 GCA_038223495.1 Burkholderiales bacterium
AGGCCGTGTTTGCCGAGATTATCGGCAACCACGCGGACGTGGTGGCGCAAGCACAGGCGCAGCGCGTGTGGCTCACTTCGCCGACCAATCTAATGGCGCTGTTGCACATCGTGCGTGCGATGATTCGTGATGCCGAGATGCGCAAACAGGCGGCAGTGATCAAGAGCGAACTGGGAAAACTCGGCAGCGATTTTGGGCGCTTTCAGGAGCGTATGGACAAGCTCGCGGCGCACATCAAGCAGGCCAACGATGACGCCGAGCAAGTGCAGATTTCCAGCCGCAAAATCAGCGGGCATTTTGAGCGGATCAAGTCGGTGGAGATTGAACAAGTCGCGGTGGTGTCCGCAGTCTTGCCAAAATTGGAACTATGAAAATTCGACATCGTCATCCTCGACCACAAGTCGCGGATCCAGCAGATGGTATGACTTGGAATTTGGACATTCCTGGATTCCCGGCCTTGTGGGCCGAGACTGACGACAAAGGTCAGAGCGCTTGTTTAACTGGCTGAAGACGAAACGGCGCGAACGCGCGCTAACGACGCATGCGCTTCCCGATGACGAGTGGAAGGCAGCCCTTCACGAACTGCCTTTCCTCGACCACTACGCATCCGACGCTCTCGCGCGCCTGCGCGACCTGACCACGCTCTTCCTTGTCGAAAAAAGTATCGTTAGCGGTGCCACCTCAGGCGAACACGTGCTCGAAGTCACGCCACATATGCGCATCATGATTGGCGTTCAGGCGTGCGTCTTGATCCTTGGCCGCGGCGATACGGTTGCAGAGGCGATGCGTGACTTTGATGGCTGGGAAAACGTCGTGGTTTATCCTGGTGACTTTCCGCGCACTTACGATTTCGAGGACGAAGCGGGAGTGGTACATCGGCTGGATGAACCGATTGCCGGAGAGAGTTGGGAGGGTGGCCCGGTGTTGTTGTCCTGGCCTGCGGTTGAAGCGGGTTACGACGAGACCGGCATGGCGCTGGTAATCCACGAATTTGCGCACAAAATTGACATGATTGATGGCGCTGTGAATGGCTTGCCGCCGCTACCTGCACATGCACGCGATGCTTTTCGTGAGGCGGTAACAGCCGCTTTCGAGCACTTCCGGGCCTCGGTAGATCGTGATCTCATCACCGACATTGACCCCTATGCCGCCGAGTCAATCGACGAGTTTTTCGCGGTCACCTGCGAGGTGTTTTTTGCCGAACCTGAATTGTTGTTGCTCGAATATCCGGCGTACTTTGCGCAGTTGCAGGCGTACTTTCAGGTGGATCCGATTGCGGGTGGTTTGGCGCTCGCCTGAACGATATGACTTTTTAGAAGGTAGGGTGGGCATCCCGTGCCCACGCGCATATGGTGGCCATGCACGAACGGTGGGCAGGGGCTGCCCGCCCTACAAACGGCAATTGGCGATGCGTCGTTCGCTATCCGCGAGCATCATTCACCTGCTCGTTGAACTCCGCCATGCTCACCGCTGCGCCCACTTCGCGTGGCAGTGCGTCGCGCACCGAAAACACGCCGAGCAACTTACCGTTGTGCCCCATGATCGGAAGATGGCGAAAGCCGCGCTCAATCATCACCAGAACCGCGTCGGAAACGAGTGTGTCCGGCGCCACACAGTGCGGGTTCTTCGTCATGACTTCCGACACGAGCGTGTTCGCTGGGCTCAGTGCCTTGGCGAGCACGCGTGTCATGAGGTCGCGCTCGGTGACAATACCCAAGAGTTTGCCCGGCGTGTCGACGATCAGGACACTGCCGCAATTGGCACCGGTCATCATGCACGCGGCCTCCCAAACAGTCGCTTGCGGCCCGAGGCTGACGACGTGCTTTTGTGACATGGACTGGAACACGGTACGTTCTGACATGATGACCCTTTCAAATTGTGGTGAGTGCTACCCGTCGGTTCACTAGCGCATGCTTGCGTTCAACTTCTCTAGAGCGCCCGAACCAGGGCAAAGTTGCGCCGCGCTCATGGCGTTTAGCGGCAGCTCACTCGTGTTGAGCGACGTGTGCAAATCGGTCGCCATCGGATCTACGTAGAGCAGGCCGGTGACGATTTCGCCGCGTGAATGGTGCGTCTGCATGTAGTTCATCGCGCCGTTGCGATCCGTGGGATCGTAGTCAGACAGCAGTTTGCGAAGGCGCAACATCGAGCCATCGTGCTGCTGAACTTCGATGACTTCGCCAGGTTCGTACATGGCCGTGATTTCGTTGCGGTCGCTAATGAAATCAATGCGGCTCACGGCTTCGTTGTGCTCGCGTACGTAGTCGTAGCTTTTCGTGCTGCCGCCGTGATTGTTGAATGTCACGCAGGGGCTGATCACATCAATAAATGCAGCGCCACCATGCGCCATTGCGCCCTTGATCAGCGGTACCAGTTGCGCTTTGTCGCCCGAGAAACTGCGCGCGACATACGTGGCTCCGAGTTGCAACGCAAGTCCGACCAGATCCACCGGGCTATCGCTGTTGATCACGCCCTTTTTGCTCTTCGATCCACGATCCGCAGTGGCCGAAAACTGCCCTTTGGTCAGACCGTAAACGCCATTGTTCTCCACGATATAAGCCATGCGAACGCCACGACGCATGGCATGAGCAAACTGTCCGAGACCGATGGAGGCGGAGTCGCCGTCGCCCGAAACGCCGAGATAGAGCAGATCGCGATTGGCGAGATTCGCTCCGGTTAGAGCGGATGGCATGCGCCCATGAACGGTGTTGAAACCATGCGACGCGCCGAGGAAGTAGTCTGGCGTCTTCGAGCTGCAACCGATGCCGGACAATTTGGCGACGCGGTGCGGCTCGATGTCCAACTCCCAACAGGCCTGAATGACTGCGGCAGAAATTGAGTCGTGTCCGCAACCGGCGCACAGCGTGGACACGCGCCCCTCATAGTCGCGGCGCGTGTAGCCAACGTTGTTTTTTGTTAACGTCGGATGATGCAGTCTGGGTTTGGTGATGTAGGTCATGCAGCCTCCTTGTGCATAGGCTCGGCGATGACCGCAGGTTGCAGATGCTCGTGAATTGCCTTCGCTATAAAGCGCGCTGTGATTGGCGTGCCGTCATAGTGCAACACCTTAACGAGTTGCTTCGGACTCACATCGAGTTCATTCACCAGCATCGAGCGCATTTGCGCGTCACGATTCTGCTCAACCACAAACACCTTGTCGTGCCGCGCGATAAAGTCATCAACCGATTGCGGGAACGGGAAAGCGCAAAGCCGAAGCGCGTTCAGGTGAATATCCTGTTCTTCCAGCACGTCCAGTGCCTCGCGCATCGCGGGCGATGTCGAGCCGAAATAGATCACACCGAAAGACGTTTTTTCCGGCGCATTACGCAACACCGGTTGCGGCACCAGATCAGCAGCAGTTTTGAACTTGCGTAGCAGCCGTTCCATGTTGTAGATGTAATCCGGGCCGCGCTCGGAGTAGCGTGCGTACGGGTCGCGCGTGGTGCCGCGTGTGAAGTACGCGCCCTTGGTCGCATGCGTGCCGGGCAACGTGCGCCACGGGATGCCGTCGCCGTCGACATCCTTGTAGCGGCCAAAATCCTTGCCCGCTTCAAGCTCCTCGGCGGTCATCACTTTGCCACGATCGTAGGCGCGTGCGTCATCCCAGACGAAGGGCTTGCACAGGCGCTGATTCATGCCGATGTCGAGGTCCGTCATCACGAAGATCGGCGTCTGTAGACGTTCCGCCAAGTCAAGCGCCGCTGCAGAATGTTCGAAACATTCGTGCGGGTCTTCGGGGAAAAGCAGCACATGTTTGGTGTCGCCGTGTGAAGCATAGGCGCACGACAACAAGTCTGCTTGCTGGGTGCGCGTCGGCATGCCCGTTGACGGGCCACCGCGCTGCACGTTAACAATGGTTACCGGAATTTCAGCGAAATAAGCGAGCCCGATGAACTCGGTCATCAGTGAAACACCAGGGCCTGACGTGGCTGTGAAGGCACGCGCGCCGTTCCAGCCAGCACCGACTACCACGCCAATGGAGGCGAGCTCATCTTCAGCCTGCACGATGGCGTATTTGTGTTGCCCGGTGACGGGATCGATGCGGAATTTCTGGCAGTATTTTTCGAACGCTTCAGGCACCGATGTGGACGGTGTAATCGGGTACCACGCAGCGACAGTGGCTCCGCCATAAACGAGCCCCAGGCCAATCGAGCTATTGCCATCAACGAAAACTTTGTCGCCGACCTGATCGCTGCGACGCACGCGAATGCCCAGCGGGGCGACGAGATTCTTCTTTACATAATCGCGGCCAAGATGCAGCGCACGAACATTCGATTCGAGCAGGCGTTCTTTGCCTTTGTAGGTTTCAGCGAAAAGCACCTCAAACACGTCCGCATCGACGTCGAGCAGCACTGAGAGCGCGCCAACGTAGATAATGTTTTTAAACAACTGGCGTTGTCGTGGATCGGTGTACACCGCGTTGGTAATTTCGGTGAGTGGCACGCCGATCACGTTGATATCGGTGCGAAATTTCGACGGCGGCATCGGTCGTGTGCTGTCGTAGAACAGATAGCCGCCCGCTTCGATTTCCGCAACATCGGCATCCCATGTCTGCGGATTCATCGCCACCATCATGTCGACGCCACCGCGCCGGCCTTCATAGCCTTTTTCGCAGACACGCGCCTCGTACCAGGTCGGCAAACCCTGAATGTTGCTCGGGAAAATATTACGCGGGCTGACCGGCACGCCCATGCGCAAAATCGCTTTCGCGAACAGCTCGTTCGCCGACGCAGAGCCGGAGCCGTTTACATTGGCAAATTTGATGACGAAATCGTTGATGCCTTCGATGGGTTTGATGCTCTTCATGCGACTACCTCATCGGCAACTTTGATTTTTACCTGTGCACCGTCGCGACATGACGATCCGGCCTGAGTCGTGTTGAGCAGGAATTTCTGCATGTCCCACGCACCCGTCGGGCAGCGCTCGGCGCAGAGTCCGCAGTGCAGGCATACGTCTTCATCCTTCGTCATGATGTGGCCGGTTTTCAACTCGGCGGACACGTAAAGCGCCTGATCCTTGTTGTGGGCGGGGGCTTGTAGCCGTTCACGCAAATCGCTTTCCTCACCATTCACAGTGAAGGTGATGCAGTCCATCGGACAGATGTCGACGCAGGCGTCACATTCGATGCATGTCGCTTCATTAAACACCGTCTGCACGTCGCAATTCAGGCACCGATGCGCCTCCTTGAACGCGGTCGCCACATCAAAGCCCAGTTCCACCTCAACCTTGATGCTGGCGAGTGCGATCTCGGCCTTGGCCCACGGCACCTTAAAGCGCAAATCGTTCGACGTATCGTTGTCGTAGCTCCACTCGTGAATGCCCATCTTTTGTGACATCAGATTGGTCAGTGGATCGGGGCGCTGATGAATGTCCTCGCCATTCAGAAAGCGGTCAATCGACACAGCGGCTTCGTGCCCATGTGCTACGGCCGTGATGATATTTTTCGGACCGAACGCGGCATCGCCACCGAAGAACACGTAGGGCACAGTCG
>JBBRGY010000231.1:0-5479 GCA_038223495.1 Burkholderiales bacterium
CGGGGTTCATTGACGCGTGAAACCGCGCGTTTATGGCGATTTTTCCGAGCTGCTCCGGTGTCAGCTTGTACTGGTGCATATAGCGCGTCTGTACCAACGCAAACTGGGCGCTGGCACCCATCACCCCAAACGGCCCCTGAAAATCCCAATACACGCCGCGCGTGCGCTCTGGCGACAACGGAAGTCCGGGTGCCGCCGATGGGATGCTGAGCGGCGTATCTGCGCCCACCACCAGCACACGATCGACGATGCCCGCATGAATCATCGCCGCAGCCCGAATCAACATCGACGACGCCGACGCACCGCCTTGATCCGCGCGCAGTAGCACTTGTGGACTGATGCCGAGATTTTCGGCAGTGGCGGCCGACCAGTTGACGGTGTGGGCAACCTCGGCGTGCGCGACGCCTAGACCCTGGCCGTCAAAATCGTTCTTCGACATCCCTGCTTTTTGCAGCGCGAGATCGGCGGCCCAAGCGATGTATTCGTCAACAGTGAGCACCGGCTCACCGGGTTTAGCCCGACTGTAGGGCGTTCGCCCGTAGCCTACGATGGCGACTTCTCCACGCATGTGGGGGTTCCTTATGGTGTGATGAATCAGCGTGACGGTCGGTCGGACTTAGCGCTGGCGAAGATGCGCGGGCTTGGCGGTACCGCGTGCGATGCCGCAAATAGTTAAGCCGGTGTGTGCCATAACAGTGCCTCCTGTCCTCTTGATTCAGTTCATTGTCGGCCACGTCTCA
Organism: Burkholderiales bacterium; assembly: GCA_038223495.1. Lineage (GTDB taxonomy): Bacteria > Pseudomonadota > Gammaproteobacteria > Burkholderiales > Casimicrobiaceae > Casimicrobium. The sequence goes on from JBBRGY010000231.1 coordinate 741, forward strand.
ACATTCATCAACTTTCATTGTGAAATGCACACTATTTGCAATTTGAATAACAGGGCAGAATGGGGTTTGCACTATTGGCAACCCCATTCAATCAACTTCGCTGCTCATGAATCTGCGCTCACTCGACCTGAATTTGCTACTGATCTTCGATTCGATTTACGCCGAGCGCAGCATCTCGAAAGCAGCGCAAAAACTGCACTTGTCGCAACCCACCGTCAGCAATGCGCTGGCGCGACTGCGTGAGCGGCTTCAGGACCCGTTATTCGAGCGCAGCGCTCGCAGCATGACGCCTACGGCACGCGCCAAAGCGCTGGCCAAGCCAATCAGACAGGCGCTCGACGCACTAGAGCGCGGGTTGCGTGGCGATGACACTTTTGAATTTACGCACTCGGATCGCGAGTTCGTCATCGCGGTGGAAGACTATGGCGAAACTGTCATCCTGCCGCGATTTGTCGATTGGCTGGCAAAGGTTGCGCCCGGAATCCGCATTCGAATCAGACCGGAGGCCGCCGCCCAGCTGCCCGGAGAGTTGCGCGAGGGTACAGTCGATCTGGCGCTGGACTACTTTTCTCTGCGCGAACCCGGCTACGTGAGCACCAATGTGCTAACCGAAACGCTGTTGAGCTTGTCGCGGCAGGATCACCCCATCATCGGCGAGCGTCTGAGCCTCGACACTTATCTTGCGCTACGGCACGTCGTGCTGGCGCCGCGCACAGCAAGCATGCCGATGATCGACCTGGCGCTGTCGAAGCGTGGGCTACAGCGCCAAATCGCGGTGACCGTGCCACACTTTCTGTCGATGCCGGTGATGGTGCAGAACTCCGACATGATGTGCACCTTGCCGCGACGAATGGCGCTTCTGTATGCCGATCACTTTCGTTTGAAGTCACATAGCGTGCCGTTGCGTATGCCGAAATTTCCGGTTTATCTGATCTGGCATGAGTCGCTGGACGCTGACGCGGGTCATCAATGGTTTCGCACTCACCTGATCGAGTTTTGCCAACGACTGTGACGGCATGTCTGACTACGGCCGTTTAACGTGATGTCAGCCAATCAACCAGAGCAAACCATGCAGCGTTGCCATGCCGATCACTAGTGAAAATAGCATGCCCCCGCGCCACCACGCGTAAATGCCCGTGACTACCGCCGCAACAATGTGCGGCCAGCGAACGTGCAAATTGAACTCGCCCGCGTTCAACAAAATCAGCGGCACGACGAGCGCGGCGAAGATCGACGGGACCGCCATTTGCAGCGCGCGCTCGAAGCGCGGTGGTAACTTTTTACCCGCGAGCAAGCCGATGAACGAATATCGGATGGCGAATGTCCCAATCGCCAAACCGATGATCGCCAGCCAACCGTCAACCGTACCGAAGCTGCTCCAGTTCATGGCGTCGCCCCTGACGACAGCGCACGTTTTGCAAGCATCGTATCAACCAGCATGCCAACGCACATCCCGACCACGCAAGCCGCGATGAGCCCCGTTTTCAGCGGCATGGCGTAGAGCAACACACCGGCCGCACCGCCCGACATTGCCGCCAGAATCTGCGCCCGCGATTTTAAGAGCGGCACCACCATCGCCACGAACGACAGCGGAATCGTGAATTCAAGCTGCCAGCTCGCGGGCAACTTTGCACCCGCGAACGCGCCAATCGCGTTCATCAGCACCCACCACGGCCAAAGCGTGAATGCACACCCGAGATAGAACGCAAGCGCATGGTCCATGTGTTCGCCGCGCTGATGCCGGATTTCATTGGAGATAAAAGTTTGATCGACGAGAAACGCGGCCCACAGCACGCGCTCCTTTCGCGACGCACCCGCGATGCGCGACGAAATCGCAGCGCTGTAAACCGCCATGCGCAAATTCACTACGAGCCCCGACAGCACGGCGATCATCAGCGGCGCACCGCCCTGCAAGAACTGCGTGAGCACGGCTTGCGACGAGCCTGCAAACGCGAATGTCGCGAGCGCCACGGCGCCCCATTCGCCCAGTCCGGCCTGCACACTCGCCACGCCACAGACGAGGCCGAACGGGACGTACGACGGAATCAAGGTCAGACATTCGAGGACGCCTGCGCGGAACGCAGCTCGCGAAGCAGCACGATCTGCCGCCCCCATGTCAGCGCTCATACGCGGACGTAGTGAACAAAGGCGAAATTCACGTCAGCGCCGCCCGCCTGCAGTGGCGCGCTATGCGACTCGCGCGCCACTTGGAGAAACTGCGAGCGATCCCACGGTGGGAACAACGTGTCGCCTTCAACCAGGGCGTCAATTTCCGTCAGATACAAATCGTCAGCCAATGGCAAGGCTTCACGATACATCGCGTTGCCGCCAATCACAAACACGGGCGACTCGGCGTGCGCAGGCAGCGCCAACGCATCCGCCAGCGAGCGCACGACGCGCACGCCAACCGGCACTTGCAAATCTTGAGACGAAACCACCACATGTTCGCGATTCGGCAACGGCTTCGGGAAAGCCTGCCAGGTGCGCCGTCCCATGACGATGCGTTTACCCGACGTCAACGCCTTGAAATACTTGAGATCGGCTGATAGATGCCACGGCATCGTACCGTCGCGCCCAATGACGCCGTTGGCCGCGACTGCGGCGATTAGCGCCAGCCGGGGTGAAGTGGAATTGCTCATGGCGAGATTGTATTGAGGCGAAGGCGTGAACTCGGCGTCTCGACCCGTTATGCTTTGCGCTACCCGCTTTGCCAGTTCCACCCATGCCTGCCACCACCGACCTTTGCGACGCCCACGAAAACAAGCTCGCGGACGGGACTTTGCGCGTTCTCGCAGCAAACTTCCACCGCTTCGGCAAACGCTCCGTGTTCAGCGGCCCTGTCAAAACATTAAAGGTGTTCGAAGACAATTCACTCGTGCGCAGTGCCGTTGAAACCGCCGGCAACGGGCGCGTCTTAGTGGTTGATGGCGCTGGCTCGATGCGCTGCGCGTTGCTCGGCGGAAACCTTGGTCAGCTGGCCGAAAAAAACGGCTGGGCGGGCGTGGTGCTCAACGCGCCGATTCGCGATGCCGACGAGATTGATGCGTGTGCAATTGGTGTTCGCGCGCTGGGCACGTGCCCGGTAAAAAGCAAAAAGACGGGCGCTGGAAGTTTCGATCTTCCACTCGCGTTTGGTGGCGTGGTCATCAAGCCGGGCGACTGGTGCTACGCCGACCGTGATGGTGTTTTATTTTCTGATACGGAGCTTGCATGATTGCTAAACCACATCGACGTTTAAACGTCGCCTTCCCGGTAGACGGGGCGCTCAAGCACATGGCTGTGCACGAATGGGGTGACGCGAAAAATTCACGCGTCGTCATTTGTGCGCATGGTCTGTCGCGCAATGGGCGCGATTTTGATGTGCTGGCTGACGCGTTGGCGAGCGACTTTCGAGTCCTCTGTCCGGACGTTCCGGGACGTGGCGAAAGCGACTGGTTTGCCAGCGCTGACCACTACACGATTCCGCACTACATCCAGGCGATGAATGCGATGCTCACCGATTTGGGTGTGAGCACCTACGACTGGGTTGGCACGTCGATGGGCGGGCTGATTGGCATGGTGATGGCTGCCACACCGGGCTCGAAAATGCGCCGTTTTGTGATCAACGATATCGGCCCGGTCATTGAGCGCGCATCGCTGGATCGCATCGCCTCGTATGTTGGCAAGACGCCGCTTTTCCCGACGTACATGGCGCTGTTCGACGCGGTGCAGCCGATCAACGTGACCTTCGGGCCGTTGACGGATGAACAGAAGCACCACATGGTGAAAACCTCGGTTCAGGAGCGGGCCGACGGGCAATGGGAATTCAAGACGGATCCAAAGATAGGGGACGCGTTTCGCGCCGGGCTGGCTCAGCCGAGTGCTGATATGTGGCCTTTGTGGGGCGCAATCAAACAACCAATTTTGATTCTCCGCGGCGTGAATTCTGATCTTCTTAGCGCGGCTACACTTGAGAAGATGGTGGCGACGCATCCCGACGCGCGAGCGATCACGATTGCCGACACCGGTCATGCGCCGATGATCATGGACGCGCCAACGATCAATGCCGTCAAGCAATTTTTGCTGCAATAAAGTATGAGCACCATTTCTCTATCGCCCGCCGATTTCACGCCGGATGAAATGTACCTCGTCCTTCGCGACGCGATCATTCCGAGGCCGATTGCATGGGTATCGAGCATTGATGCAAACGGCGTGACGAATCTCGCGCCTTATTCATTTTTCAATGTGTGTTCGGCGACGCCACCGATACTTGGGTTTAGTTGCGGGCCGCGCGGCGAAGACCGAACGAACGACCACTACGAGCTGAAAGATACGTGGGCGAATATTCGTGAGACGAAGGAATTCGTGATCAATATCGTGCCCGAATTTATGGCGGAGCCTATGGTTCGTTCGAGCGATCCGCTGCCGCATGGCGAGAGTGAGTTTGCACACGCGGGACTGACGCCAGTGGCCTCCGTGCGCGTGAAGCCACCGCGTGTGCAGGGCGTGCCGATGGCGTACGAATGCGTGCTGCGTCAAGGTATTGCGCTCGGCCGCAGCACCTGGGTGATGGGCGAGGTCGTGCAGGTGCATATCGATGAGCGCGTGTATGTGGGTGAGAAGCGTGGCCTCAATCACCGCATCGATGTGCTCAAGCATCTTGAGCTGCGTCCTTACGCTCGACTCGGCAGCAACTTCTACGCGAAGCTGCGTGACATTGAGACGCTGGAGCGACGCGATGGCGGGCCACAGAGCTCGTA
>JBBRGY010000232.1:0-5463 GCA_038223495.1 Burkholderiales bacterium
CTGGTTACACAGGGATTTACGCTAAATTATGACAATAGTTGACTTTCATTTAAATTCGCACATACTCCCTATGAGCAAGACATTTCAACAAAAAGTTGATCGGGAAATTTTCTTACAAGCCACGTGTTTGACGCGACGCACGGGCGTCCGGACACATTGTCTATTCCATCCGATTTCCCCTTGACGTTGCGTAAAAATTACGCACAAAAACGCGCCAACACGAATCAGAAATGGCTGCGTCGAGATGCGTCAAATAATCAGCATTTAGCTCGCAACACTAGCTAAGTCGGGCCAGCGCAGCCGATTCGCGCTCAGCCGTCAAACCGGCTTTCAGATTAGTCCGGCGAATTTCAGGCAACGATTGCCACCACGACAAAATGTCGGCCACCGTCACGGCGAGCGGACGATAGGTGAGCCCCGCCGCGATGGCGCGCGCGTTGCTGCGTCGATGCGCACCTGCCGTGTCGCCTTCGTCGGGAATCCAGACGGGCAAATCCGACCACGCCTGAATGTCGTTCTCCACCAACCACATGGTTGTCGCATGGCAGAACTCGGCGCGGCTGCCGGTGACCGCACGAATCGTGTCAACCATGTCGCCAAACGTCAACGCGTAGTCCGGCCCCTTTGCATTAAACGCGCCGGTCAATTTCGCCTCAGCGACACGCACGCTCCACTCGGCCACATCGCGCACATCGATGAATTGCACGGCATGATCGCGTGGCGGCATCAGTACGCGCTCGCCGCGTTGCGCACGCGCGATGCGCACTGGCCAATAGGTAAACCGATCCGACTCGTCGCCCGGCCCCACAATCAAACCGGGCCGAATCACCGCTGTCATTTCAGGAAACTGGCGCTCCGCTTCGTCTTCGCAAAATGCCTTTAGTGCGCCGTAAAGCGACACATTGGCACGGACCTCTGCGAGCGTGTGCGCCATTGCATCCGTGCCCGCATAGACCTCACGCGCAGCGGTTTCATCGGCTCCGATCTCAGCGTCACTCGCATACACCGACGTCGTCGAGATAAAGGTGTAATGGCCGATATTGCCTTTCAACACCTGCGCGGCATCACGCACCCAGCGCGGCGTGAGCGTCGCGTTATCGATACAGGCGTCGAACTTGCGTCCCACCAGCGCAGCGTAATTTTCAGTGTTGCGATCTACCGAAAGATGCTCGACAGAATCGCCAAGATCAGAAGCTGTTTGACCGCGATTGAACAGCGTGACCCGATGACCGCGAGCGAGCGCATAGCGAACCTGATGCGCGCCGATAAATCCGGTGCCTCCAAGTATCAATAGATTCATATTCAGAACCTAGTGCAACTCGATCAGCGTCACGTGATTGCCCGCCACTGGCCACGCCCGCGCGGCGATGCGATCACCATTAAATTCAGCGACCACCGAACGACCCGCGTCTCCGGTGAGCGTGACCTTCGCCGTCGATCCGCCTGCGACACCCGCAACAATGCCAGCGAGCGGTTTGCCGTCAAGCGACATGACGTCGCGCCCCAATCCGAAGTAGCCACGCGGTCGCGTCAGCGTAACCACGGCGACAGCATCGCGATCAGCATTTGCCACGCGTGCAGGACGCATATTTAGCACGTTCGATGAACGCGGAAACGGTGAGCGGTAAATGTGCGTTGTCGCGTAGCCGGTCGCAGTAATCACAAACTCGTACGCTGCGTCCGGTCGTCCATTAAAGGGTCCCCATAGCCCATCAGCGTTAGTTGTTTTCCGATGCACTGCTTCGCCTATACGTACACCATCAGCATCGACCGAAAACACCTCCACCGTCGCTCCCCCGAGTGGCACATTGGTCACAAAATCACCCACACCATTGATGCCGAGTCCGTTGATTTTTCCGTTGAGGACGACCACTTTTTCTGCAGGAATCGCAAGTGTTTTCGGTGCGTTGCCCGTGATGAATTGCCACACCGCCGCGAACGCATCGGCGTGAAATGAAACTTCGCGATGATCGCGCCCAGGCAACACAATATTGTTCGCGCCTTTTAGTGCAGGGCCCGCAAACGAAACGCCCGTGGGGGTGCCCTTGATTCCAAGCCACGCACCGTCCGGCTGCGCGTATTTGTCGTTGTTGTCAGAACGTAGCGTGAGCCATTTCACGGGGCCAACCACCTCGTCACCGGCCGCGTTTTTCGGCGCATTGAGTTGCTTAAGAAATGCGCCATTACCAAAAAATTCACTGCCCTCGGCGTTCGGGCGCTTGTCGTTCGCCCAGACGCCATGATTGGGTACCGCTCCCAGAATCGCATGCGACACAAACGCTTCACCGTCCATGTTTTGCACGTAGTTGCGAATCGCGTAGCCACCACGACTATTGCCGATCAGGATCACCTTTTCGGCGCCCGTTACTTTGCGCACCGCTGCGACTTCGTTCGCTAAAAACTGCGCATGTTCGCTGGTGGAACTGCGCCCTGCTTGAGGCTTCGCATCGTCATCGCGGGCGTTCGGATACGGCACATCAATCGCGTACAAACGATCACGCGGCCAACCGTTCGCTTCAAACCGCCAAATCGTTGTCAACCACAGCGCGGCGGTGTCACCGTTGCCATGAACGAAAACGATGGGTGGATACGATTGTGCTTGGGTGTTGCTAGGTGAGATGGAAGCCGCAGGCATCAACGCACAACCGCCAAGAAAAAACAAAAGCGCCGTTGCGACAGCGACAGCGACGGCGAAAGAGACAGAGCGAAGCATGGGAATCTTGTCCTGGTTGGGATCACAGCCCCCATTCTGCCTCGCCATCAATGCGCAGCGTGTGAAAACTGTGCGCACCCAACGCAACGCCCAGTCGCCGCTAATACCCTTGAGCCAAACCCGTATTGCGGCGCGGATCATTCGCGCCGTAAAAGCGATTATTGCCCACCGATTTCCCGCCCAACGAGGGCGCACCGACGAGGATCGCCGCAAGGTGGCCCGGCGGTTGCGGGCCGCCAAGTGTGTGTCCCATCGCTTTGAGCAGTTTCCGCGTATCGGGGCTGATAGCGAAGGTGTCCATATTGGTCGTATCGGGTAGCCACTGCTGATGAAAACGTGGCGCGTCCACCGCCTCCTGCACGTTCATGTCGTAGTCGATGACATTTAAGAGCGTATGCAGCACCGTGGTGATGATGCGGCTGCCTCCGGGCGTGCCGACGACCATCACCGGCTTGCCGTCTTTGGTCACAATGGTGGGGCTCATTGAGCTTAGAGGGCGCTTGCCGGGGGCAATGGCGTTGGCTTCACCTTGCACTAAACCGTAGAGATTTGGCACGCCAATTTTGACCGTGAAGTCATCCATCTCGTTGTTTAACAGCACGCCCGTTTTCGCCACGGTCACCTTCGCACCAAACCAGTCGTTCAAGGTGTACGTCACCGCCACCGCGTTGCCCCATTGATCGACGATGGAGTAGTGCGTGGTGTTGCTACCTTCATGCGGCTCGACGCCTGGTTTGATCGCTTGTGACACGCCCGCTTTGGCAGGATCGATCACCGCACGAATCTTCGCGGCGTACGCTTTGTCGAGCAGCCGATCCATCGGATTCTTCACAAAGTCAGGATCACCGAGGTAGCTGTTGCGATCCACATAAGCATGGCGCATGGCTTCAATTTGATAGTGCACCGCCTGCGCCGAACGGAAGCCCAAATCCTTTAACGGATAGCCTTCAAGAACGTTCAAAATTTCGCAAATGACAACACCACCAGAGCTGGGCGGTGGCGCAGAAACGATGCCGAAGCCGCGATAGTCGCATTCCACCGGCTTCATCTCGCGCGTTTTATACTGATCCAGATCAGCTTGCGTGATGATGCCTTTGCCAGCTTGGCTCGACGCCACGATGGCGGCACCCACCGCGCCTTTGTAAAAACCGGCTTCGCCTTTCGCGCTAATCATGCGCAACGTTCTCGCAAGGTCTTTCTGCACGAGTTTTTGGCCCGGCACGTAAGGTTCGCCCTTGTTCAAAAAAATCGCGGCAGACGCGGGATCAAGTTTGAAACTCGCAGTCGCCGTTTGCAGCATGTCGACGTCACCCTGCTGCAGTTTGAAACCGTGTTGCGCATACTTGATTGACGGCGCGATCAGCGCGGCGCGCGTCATGGTTCCGTACTTTGTTCGGGCCATCTCCATTCCCGACACGGTGCCGGGAACGCCGACGGCAAGATGCCCCGTCGTGCTCGCGCCCTTGATCACGTTGCCGTCTTTATCGAGATACATGTTCGCGGTCGCAGCGAGCGGCGCTTTCTCGCGGAAATCAAAAAACGTTTTGCGACCATCGGCCAGCTGAATCGTCATAAAACCGCCGCCGCCGAGATTTCCCGCTGCCGGATACACCACCGCCAGCGCATAGCCTACGGCGACCGCAGCATCGACCGCATTGCCGCCTCGCTTCAGTACATCGACACCGACTTTGGTAGCAAGGTGTTGCGCCGTGACCACCATGCCGTGCTCGGCGGCGACCGGCGCAACCGAGGCGGCGTGCGCAGCGGGCAGGCAGAGCGCAAGCGTTGCGACAAATGCCGCGCGGAGGGTCATTCGAAGCGATACATGATGCATGAGGGTCTCGTCCTTTATTGTGCGGAACGATCCGCATCAGTCTCGATTATTGCAAGTCGGTCCATTGCGCCGATGCGCAAGTTCATTTGTACGAATCTGGGTGTTCGTTGAACGGCGCGGGCTGCAACAATACTCACGCAACCTCTTTGTCGTCGCAACAAAACCGTCCCGCGCATGAAAACCATCTCCTTTGATCGCCTGCAGCAATTCATCACCAACGCGTTTGTTCAACTCGGCATGCCTGACGCCGATGCGCAAACAATGGGCGCGTTGATGGCAGAGGCCGATTTGCAGGGCTCGGACGGCCATGGCGTGATCCGAATGGTGCCCTATGCGCGACGGATTCGCGCGGGGGCGGTGAATGTGAAACCGGACATGACGGTGGTGCAGGAGCGAGCTGGCATGGCGCTCATCAGTGGCGACAACGGCATGGGCCATCTGGTGATGAAGCGCGCGGCCGAAATGGCGGTTGAGAAAGCGCGCGTGACAGGCATCGCGTGGGTCGGATCGCAATGGAGCAATCACGCGGGGCCAGCGTCTCTGTATGCGCGCATGGCGTTGCCCCACGACATGATTGGTCTCTACTTTGCCGTCGGCAACGCCAATCATTTGCCGCCGTGGGGTGGGCTAGATATGTTGCTGTCGACCAATCCGAGTGCCGTTGCCGTGCCGTCTGCAAAAGCCGGGCCCATCGTCCTCGATATGGCAACGACGGTGACTGCGTACGGCAAAGTGAAAGCAAAAGCCCAACGCGGCGAGATGATGCCCGAGGGCTGGATGATTGATCGCAGCGGGCAGCCACTGCTCGACCCAAAGCGCGTCGACGAAGGTTTTTTGCTGCCGATTGGCGGCTACAAGGGGTATGGTTTGGCGCTGATTGTCGGCCTGCTTGCCGGCACGTTGAATGGCGCGGCCA
>JBBRGY010000233.1:0-5463 GCA_038223495.1 Burkholderiales bacterium
GTTTGTGTCAGATGCGGGGACGGGGACGATAGGTGCTGTCGAGACTGATCCAGTCAGCTTCTCAAGTCGATTTCGATAAGCCACGAAATAAAGAATCGGGATCACCACGAGTGTCAGCAGCGTAGAAACGAAGATGCCGAAAATCAGCGAAATCGCGAGACCGTTAAAAATGGGATCATCGAGGATGAAGAATGCGCCGAGCATGGCCGCGAGACCGGTGAGCATGATCGGCTGCGCACGCGTGATCGCGGAATGAACAATCGCTTCATTGAACGGAACGCCCTGACGTACCTGCAGGTTAATAAAGTCCACCAGCAAAATGGAGTTGCGCACGATGATGCCAGCGAGTGCAATCATGCCGATCATGCTGGTTGCGGTGTACTGCGCGCCAAGAAGCGCATGCCCAGGCATCACGCCGATGATGGTGAGCGGAATAGGCGCCATGATGATAAGCGGGGTCAGATACGATCCAAATTGCGCAACCACCAGCAGGTAAATGAGGATCAACCCGACCGCATACGCCGTTCCCATATCGCGGAAGGTTTCATAAGTGATTTGCCATTCGCCGTCCCACTTGATCGCATAGTCGCGATAACCGTCGTTCGGCTGGCTGATGAAGTATTCGACAAGTTTGCCACCACCGGGTGTGGCGATTTTTGCGATGTCACTCCGCATTGAAAAAACCCCATACAGAGGACTGTCAAGCTTGCCAGCCATGTCCGCCACAACGTAATTCACTGGCAGTAAATCTTTGTGATAACTCGGTTGTTCGCGCACCGTGTCAGTCACCGTGACCAGTTCACGAATGGATACGAGTTTGCCTTCGGAGCTGCGGACGGCTAATTGCAATAGCGCGTCCAGATCGCCGTGACGATCAGCTGGTAACTGGATCGTGGCCGCAGCGGGATACTTGCTCTGGTCGTGCAGATAAGCCGTCGCTTCGCCCGCGAGACCTGCACGTAGCGTGCTGACGATTGCTTGCTGAGGCACGCCGAGCATCGCTGCCTTGCGACGGTCTACGACGAGCAGTGTTTTCGGTGCAGCGATGATGCTACTGTCGTCAACGTCGACCACGCCGTCTCCCTTTTCGAAGATGGCACGCACAGCTTTTGCAACCTTGAGGCGACCTTCAGCTTCGGGTCCGTAGATCTCAGCCACAATAGGCGAGAGCACCGGTGGGCCGGGCGGAACCTCGACTACCTTGAGGTTGGCACCGAATCGTTGCCCAATCTTTTGCAGCGCTGGGCGCACGCGTGTGGCGATAGCGTGACTCTTTTCGCTTCGATCGTGCTTGCCGACGAGATTGACCTGCAAGTCGCCGACATCGCCACCCGTGCGCAGGTAATACTGACGCACGAGACCGTTGAAGTTGATCGGCGCTGCGGTTCCTGCATAGGCCTGATAGTCGGTGACTTCAGGCACTGTTTGCAGATACGCGCCCAGCTCGTGCAGCACGGCAGCCGTCTGCTCGACAGGTGTGCCCGCTGGCATGTCGACAATCACTTGAAACTCGGACTTGTTATCGAACGGCAGCATCTTGAGCTGCACTAAACCGACCGCAGGCAATACCAGTGAGATCAAAATCAAAACACCGATTCCGAGGCCCAAAAGGCGGCGATTACGGGTGCCGCGACGCGCGTCGAGCAAGGGGCGAAATACACCCTCGAACAGCGGTGCCAGTTTTCCACTGAGCCCCTTTCCGGCAGCTGCGTGCGCGGGATGCTCCTTCATCCACAGCCGTGCCAGCCATGGCGTGACGACGAATGCAATGGCGAGCGACAGCACCATGCCCATGCTCGCGTTGATCGGGATGGGGCTCATGTACGGGCCCATGAGCCCCGACACAAACGCCATGGGCAGCAGCGCCGCGATGACGGTGAGCGTTGCAAGAATCGTTGGGCCGCCGACTTCGTCTACAGCGCCCGGAATGATTTGCGCGAGCGTGCGATCCGGAAACAACTGCTGATGACGATGAATGTTTTCCACGACGACGATGGCGTCATCAACCAGAATTCCGATTGAGAAAATCAATGCAAACAGTGACACGCGATTGAGCGTGAAGCCCCAGGCCCAGGACGCGAACAGCGTTGCTGTGAGTGTGAGAACGACCGCCGTGCCGACGATGGCTGCTTCGCGGCGCCCGAGCGCCAAAAACACAAGCGCAACAACCGATAGCGTGGCAAACAGAAGCTTCTGAATCAGCTTTTGCGCCTTGTCGTTGGCGGTTGCACCGTAATTGCGAGTTTCGGCGACTTGAACGTCCGCTGGGATGACGGTGTTGCGCAACGTATCGACGCGCTGCATCACGGCGTTGGCGACATCAATGGCGTTTTCGCCAGCCTTTTTGGTGATTGCAATCGTCACGGCGGGGAATTCGCCGCCGTCTTTGCCAGCGACGCCGTGCCACACATACTTCGTGGGTGGCGGCGGCCCGTCGCGAATCGCGGCAACATCGCGCATGAACACCGGTTTGCCGCCGCGAACGGCAACGATGAGGTCCGCCACGTCGTTCGCCTGCCGCAGGAACGGCCCGGATTCGACGGCCAATGACCGATTGCCTGAGATGAGTTCGCCGACGGGTAGTCCGAGATTGGCTGACAACAAGGTGCCGCGCAAGTCAGTCACCGTCACGCCTACGCTGGCCATGCGCGCCGGATCAATTTCAACGAGCAGCGCGCGACCGGGCCCGCCAATGGTGGTGACTTCACGGGTGCCGTTGACACGTTTGAGATCGGCTTCGATGCTGTGGGCAACGCGCTCCAGATCGTAGGTGCCTGTAGTCGCGATTTTGCTGAACAGCGTTAGTGTCACGATTGGCACGTCATCAATGCCCTTGGGCTTGATGATCGGATCGAGCACGCCGAGGCCCTTGGGCAGCCAGTCGGCATTCGAATTAACGGTGTCGTACAGCCTAACTAGCGCCTCGGTGCGTGGCACACCCACCTTGAATTGAACGGTCAGAATCGCGAGCCCTGGCTGGGATACCGAAACGACATGTTCGACGCCAGAAATCTGCGCGAGCACCTGTTCGGCCGGACCGGCAACCGATTGCTCAACATCGCGCACCGCTGCTCCGGGGAACGGAATCATCACGTTCGCCATGGTCACGTTAATTTGCGGTTCTTCCTCGCGTGGTGTGACGAGCACGGCGAATACGCCGAGCAAGAGCGCCACGAGAGCGAGCAGCGGCGTGATTTGCGCTGACTGAAAGAATGCGGCGATTCGCCCGGATACGCCCAGTCTTGGCGTTTGCGGCGGTTGTGATTGTGGACTCATGTGATCGCTCATCGAATGCGCGCGGCGGCCTGAGGATCAAGCGCAATGCGTTCGCCGGGCATGATGCCGGAGAGTATTTCTACGCTATCGCCACTCGTACGCCCGAGTCGAACCTGACGCAGCAAAGGGCGCCCGTTGCTGTCGAGGACATAAAGCCCGGTCATCTCGGCGCGACGGATGACTGCGGACGAAGGAACGGTTGATCGACCGGCAGCTCCGCCAGTCGTCGGTATCCATAGACGTGCAAACATGCCCGGTGTAACGCCTGCGATGCCCGATGGAAGGTCAAGGCGGAGTTGCATCGTGTGCGTGCTCGCATCGACTGTTGGCAAAACCTGCACTTGTGTCGGTGTCAGCATTGAACTTGGACCCGCGAGCCCGGGGATCTCGGCTTTCGCGGCGACAGTTGACGGCGTCTGCCCCAGCGCAGTTTGTGGCACCGAGCCCGTCACGCGCAACGCAGCGGGATCATAAATGGTCATGAGTGCTCGGCCCGGCATTGCCATGTCGCCGAGCGTTACCGGCACTTCTGCAATGACGCCAGCGTAAGGTGCGCGGACGATGTTGAATCCAGTTTGCGTGCGCGCGACACCTGCCTGGGCGAGGAGGGCGTTGACTTGAGCCTGAGTCGCCTTGAATTGTGATTCGGCACGTTCGAGCGCGGCTGGGCTGATGTAGCCCTTCTGGAAGAGCTGCTTTTGCCGCTCGAAATCTTTTGCTGCGACATCGAGCGACGCACGCGCTGCCTGCACCTGCGCGACGCTCGCGGCGACGTTTTGATCGGCGGCACGCGCGTCGATACGCAGCAGTACTTGCCCGGCCTTCACGCTATCACCGACTTTCGCCTCTAAATGGGTAATGGCACCGGCAACCTGCGCGGCAATGACGGTTTGACGTACCGCTTCGACGACGCCGTCAAAGGCGGTGCTGCTGTTGCCGGACGTCGCCTGAACCTGCATCGTCGCCAATTCGGGGGCAGTGGTCGCGGCGGCGTTCGCGTTGGGCAGGGCGCCGATGATCATCGCGCTTGTCGCGAGCATGACCATGAAGATTGGCCATCGTTGATTGAGCGCAGTGATCTGAATTCTTGATGCGTTGCTGGATGTCATTTTGTTTGGCATGGGCGCGAAGCAGGGGACGCTGTGGATCAAGCACTTGATTTTTTGCTTGGGATAGATGTATTATTTGCGCAAGTAGTTAAATAGTCAAGTGCGTACGTGTTTGTTTAATTGCAAAATGATCTAGATCAAGCGAAAATGAATCCTCAATCACTTCCCGTATGTTTTCGAATGGAAGGTCTTCCCGACGAAGCGCTCACACAGATCGCGGCCTACTTTCAGGCGCTGTCCGAACCGACGCGCCTGCAAATCCTGAACCTGCTTCGGGAGAAGGAGCGCAACGTGGGCGAGCTGGCGCAGTTGTGCGGCTATACGTCGGCCAACATTTCGCGCCATCTGACGCTTTTGACGCAGCACGGCTTGGTCGCCCGCGAGAGTCGCGGCAACAGCGCGTATTACCGAATCGCCGATGCTTCCGTGTATCAGCTATGTGATCTGGTTTGCGGAAATATTGCGCGGCAGCATGATCGCGCAGTGAAGGGCAGGGCGATGTTTACGGGAACGGCTGCGGAATAGATTTCGTTGTTATGTATGTATAGCTTTTCGCTGAAACGACTATTGCACAGGAGCTAAGGCGGAATAAATGTCATAGTCGACTTTAGAATATTTGGCGATCTAGCCCCAATGCAGCGGTCGTTTTATGTGAAAGCTGATAACCGCACAAACGCATTTGGACCCAAATTCACTGCCGCCGCAACTGAAAACCGGAAGGCAGATTAATGTTCGATACGCGTTGATCAGCATCGGCGCCCGCAAATCGTGCCGCGTTGTAGCGCTTCGAAAACTCAGCAAACGTTGCCGCATGCATCGGCCAGCGAACGGCTGCTCGGGCCAACGCTGACGTCACAGTCTCGTGGGGCGCAATCGCAAATCCCGCTTTGATCAGTCGCTTGCGAAGGCTGCGCCAGGTTCGCAGCATGGGATCGATCCGGCGCTCGTTTCGCTTGAGCCACAGCCACCATGCAAGCCCCATCAGCGCGCCGCTGATCGTGATGGCGATCATCATCCAGCCAAGTGCAGCGAGCGGATTGATGCCGTCCAGACCCATGTCTTTCAGCAATTCTTTTTG
>JBBRGY010000234.1:0-5446 GCA_038223495.1 Burkholderiales bacterium
CCATTAACGCGTCTCGGCGCAATCCTGATCACGGCATTGCTGGCAGCGCACACGATAGACGCGCAAACGGTGAGCGATTTCTCGACACGGGCAGCGGTCGTTGTCCCGAGTGGCACCGCGATTGCACGTGTTGCGCTGCCAGGCCCGTCAATCGCGGCGTTGCGCA
Source organism: Burkholderiales bacterium (assembly GCA_038223495.1). Lineage (GTDB taxonomy): Bacteria > Pseudomonadota > Gammaproteobacteria > Burkholderiales > Casimicrobiaceae > Casimicrobium. Next base: position 167 of record JBBRGY010000234.1, read on the forward strand.
GCGCGAATGGCGACGATCTGCGCATCTTCAATACGGCGGGTTTGTCGTTGCCACACGCAGTGATTGACGCAGCACGCCAAGCGCCGACCACGCAGGACGCCGTAGGCGAGCGCTTCGCGGCCCTCCCGATTTACAGTTCATCAATTGGCGCTGGAACCGCAGCCAACGCGCCCGCTTTACGCATCATCGAAGGCCCGAATCGGCGGGTAATCGAAGTCGGTGCAGCCACGACGGTTGCCGATCAAAAGCGTGAAGCCACAGTCGTACGCGGTTTGCTATTTGACACGCGAAGTCTCAAAAATGAACTCCGCGCTGTCGAGCTGGAAGGTCCACTGCCACCATCCTTGATCGTAAAGATCACGCTGGACGCCAGCACGGATCTCAAAACCTGGCGAACTGTGACGTCGCAATCGCCGGTGTTTGATTTTGGCAATGACGGGCCGAAGAATCGTCGCGTTGATTTGCCCTTGGGTATCAAGCTCGATGGGCAGTATTTGCGCCTCACCTGGTCTGACTCGCCAAGCCTTGCCTTTACGGCATTGCGCACCATCGGAATGACAAATTCCGGCCGCGCCGAGCCGATGGTCATAGGATTCGGCGAACCGCAAAACGCGTCGGAAAGCTATGCAGAGTGGACGATCACGCCGGGTCTGCGTGCGAACGCAATACGCCTGCAAACGAGTGCAACAAACGCGCTGATGCCGGTCCGCGTGCTCACGCGTGCGCGCAGCGGCGACCCGTGGCGCACGGTGCTAAACACGGTGGTGTATCGCCTTGCCTCGGGCAACAACGCGCAAAGCGTGAACGGGTCTGCACCGATGCAGACACCGTTGGAAAACCTCGTGCGCGTAGAGGCTTTGCGCGGCTACAACTTAACCGGTGTGCCGATCACCTTCGCTCTGGAATACGCGCCGCTCAATGTGCTCTTCGTCGCGACTGGCGATGGCCCATTCACGATAGCGACCGGCAACGCGAGCGCGCAATCGGCCGCAGTGCCAGTGACGACGTTGATGCCCAATTATCAAAGTGGCAGTGAGTTCGCGTTGCCCGTATTGGTGGCCACCGTCAGCGTCAATCAACCGCCCGCAAAGTCCAGTGCCGTCGCCGAAATATTTGGCATAGCCACGCAAAAATCGTTTTTGCTGTGGGGCGTTCTAGGGCTTGCGGTGATCGTGCTCGGCGGACTTGCGTTAAGCTTGCTCCGAACGTCAAAACGCTAATATTTGGCGTACAGCTTTTTCATAGAATGAAGGCTTTGCAGGGGCTAGCTGTCATAAATATATAAAGTCGATAAATTGTATTATCGGTCTTTAGCCCCTGTTAAATGGTCGCTTCAACTTAAAGCTGTATAACAATTTAAGTATCTTCGCCGACGCCAATCGGTGCCGGTGCCTTTAGCAAGATCGTCGCAAACAAACGCTCGTAGGCAGGATCAGGGGTGAACTGCCGTGTTAACGGGTCACGATTGCTGGAGAAAGCGTCGTCAAGCTCACGCCACTCCTCCGCATCCAAGCAGCGCTCTGCGGCGGGCAGGATCAGTGTCTCCTCCAGTCGCATGTGTTCGAGATAAAAATTCACGTAGCGCAGGCATGCGCCTTCGAACGCACCGCGGCGCATTTCGCCCATGAACTCCCAGGCGAGAAGCAAGTGCTGAAGCTCGCGAATGCCAGTCTCGCCCTTAGCGTGATCGCGATCCAGGCGATCCAGATCGGCGCTGATCTCAGGAACATGACGCCTGATCTTCGGGAACAGCAACTCGGTTTCTTTCGGGTGATGCAAGCGCTCCGGAAACTCATCCACATAAAAGAGCATCGCACGCAGCACGCTAAAGAAAGCGTCGCTATCGTGCTTCGGACCGCGCTCAATCATCAACGTCAGCGAACGCAACATGGCGGCCAGAGCGGTGTGCTCCTCACGAATGATGCGTAGACATAAGTGAGGCATGATCAGACTCCCGATACTTAACGATGGGCGCTAGCGTTCCACATCCGAGCGGTGCGGACATTGACGTGTATCAGTCATGCTTGTTAAATCTACGGCTGCCTGCGCTTAGGCGCGGCAACAGTCGGCCACGTGTTTACAGTGCCAGCTCGTACGGCTCCTTATCACCCAGCACCGTGCTTCGTTCGTGCAGCTCAACGACGAGGCGTTTGCGCGCTTGGTCATACGAAAACGGGCGCCCTGTAAAAACGTCGCGCATATCGCTCGGCGCCTTTGCCACAAACTGCACCAACGCATCTCCCGTCAACTGACGGCGTCGTGCCTCAATAGTCAATCGCGTTGCAGCGGCAAAGTTGCGCAGGTCGGCCACGCGCACCCCGTAATTCGCGTACGCTGGCATCGCAATCGTCACCAAAATGCGGCCGACAGGATTCCGCACAAATGGCAGGCACACCATTCCCCATCCACCCCCTGAACCACAGCCGAATGCAAGCCGATCACCGGGATACGCCGGAGCCATCTGACCGAGCGCAGCCTTGAGCATCGCATCCTGAGACCACAGGTTATTGCTGGCAAGCAGATTCATCGTGTCATTTGGATCAAACGTCCATGCGCTCATTCGATCCGTAGCCGCCTCAATTTCATTTCGCTTTGCTCCCATGGTGACACCTCCCATCGGATTCTCGGAGAGTTGCTTCATCAGGCTGCCATGCATTTGCCACTCAGCAATCATCGATTCTGCGACCGAATCGGGCATGGTCTCAATGGGCTTAACCGAAATGAGCAAACCATTCGCAGTCGCTTCATCAACGGACGCCACCTGCGCGACTGAGCTTTGAATCGCGATCAGCACTTGCGTTTGCGCCGCCGTCGCAAGCATCGCCTCGATCAAGGTGCTGTTTGCAGACTTTGCCCAATCCGCGATTGCCGTCGCCCACAGGTTTGTCGCCATCGGGCGATCACCGCCGCGCCAGGCGACGACGCCTCTCGCGATGCGCCATCGCTCCAGCTTCATCAAAGTGTCGTCAGGTGGAAACGGAGAGTCCACTTTCTCGCCCAGCCGTCGAACACCACCGTCGCGCACGGCATCGGCCCGCGCCTGCAAGGTTTCGTCCACCACTACCGAAGCGAGCGTCTGCCATTGGTCGTCGGTTGTATCGAGGCTTATTCGAATGTCCGTTAGCGTCGCTGGCAGCGTCAGTGGAGTCCCCTCTTTGTTGCAAACAGCAAGCAGTCGGTTGAATCGTTCGCCATATCCCTTGTCGTATTCCGTCCAGGCAACCTTATCGTCGTTCTCCGGCGCTTTCACTCCACTCGCTTTTTCGTTGAGCCGATGCTGCTCTTGCGCGTCGAGCAAACACTTACCGAACACCACGGCGTCTTGTTCACGCGGCGCGAACAAACCTTTCAGGCGATAGCCATTTTCGGTCAGCGTCGGTAATTTCGCTGCGCGTGCGTTGAGTGCAAGCGCCTCTGCCGACAATGCAACCGGGGTCAGTCGATAGTAAATTTGCAGAACAGCCGCCACGGCCAAAAACGCGAGCGGTATTGCCAAAAGACCTAACAAAATTTTCTTCACGATTTTCATGTCGGAATGCTAATGTCATGAACAATTAAACACCAGCCATTTCGACGCTCTTACAATCAACTCCATGACTATCCAATCCGATCTGCGTGACTTACCCGTCACCTTAGCCAACGTGCAATCCGCCCGCGACAAAATCGCTGGCGCGGTTGAAAACACACCCTGCCTGCATTCAAAAACACTGTCGCGAATTTTTAATTGCGAAGTGTGGCTCAAGTTTGAAAACCTACAGTTCACGGCAAGCTTTAAAGAGCGTGGCGCGCTTAACAAATTGCTCTCGCTCACAGCGGAAGAGCGGTCGCGCGGCGTCATCGCCATGAGCGCAGGCAATCACGCGCAGGGCGTGGCCTATCACGCGGGTCGACTGGGCATTCCGGCGACGATTGTGATGCCCGCTTACACGCCGTTCGTGAAGGTTCGCAACACTGAAGGTCACGGCGCAAAAGTCGTGCTGATCGGCGACACACTGGCCGAAGCCTACACGCGCGCACGCGAACTCGCGGCGGAACATCAGTACACGTTTGTGCATCCATTTGATGATCCCTACATCGTTGCCGGACAAGGCACGTTGGCGCTGGAAATGCTGGAGACGGCGCCGCATTTGGACACGTTGGTGATTCCCGTGGGCGGTGGTGGTTTGCTGTCAGGGTGTGCGGTCGCCGCGCGTTCGGTGAAGCCCGATATCGAAGTCTTAGGCGTCGAGTCGAAAACCTTTTCGGCGATGGCGCAACGGCTGCGCGGCGAGCCTGTTAGCGTGGGTTCGGAAACCATCGCTGAAGGCCTCGCGGTTCGTGACATTGGCGAGCTGCCACTGACGATTGTTCGTAAGTTGGTGAAAGACATACTGTTGGTTGACGAATCAACGATTGAGGAAGCCATCGCTCTATTGATCGAGATCGAAAAGACTGTGACGGAAGGCGCCGGCGCTGCGGGCATCGCTGCGCTGCTGCAATACAAAGATCGCTTTGTCGGCAAGAAAGTCGGCGTGGTGCTTTGCGGCGGCAATATTGATTCGCGCATTTTGGCGAGTATTCTCATGAGAAACCTTGTACGCGAGGGACGTTTGATCCGCGTTCGCGTGAAGCTACCGGACGTTGCCGGTGCGCTCGCCAAGCTGACGAAAGTGGTGGCCGATGTTGGCGCAAACGTAGTTGACGTCGAGCATCAGCGACTGTTCGGCGTGTTTAGTGTGAAGTCAACTGAAGTTGAAATGACGCTCGAAACACGTGATCGCCCGCACGTAGCGCAGCTCCTTTCCGAGCTAGAGCAACAAGGATTTGCGCCGCATTTGTTAGGGGTCGCCGAGTGACACTGCCGCCAGATATTGCGTTCATCGAACGCGATTGGCTATCGGCTAACCACATCATGTTTCGTGATGGCGAGAGTGCGACGCTGGTTGATTCGGGTTACGGCAAATTCAATGATGTGACCTTCGCCAAAGTCGACGGCGTCCTCGAACAATGGGACCACCCGTCGCTTGACCGTATCATCAACACCCACATTCACAGCGACCACATCGGTGGCAATGCCGAACTACAGCGCGCGCATCCGGGCTGCTCGATCACGGTGCCCGTCGACGAGCAACCTTCGCTCGTGAACTGGGATTCACCCGAGCAAATGCTTTCATACGCCGATCAGGAATGCGAACGCTTTGCGTGGGATGATGTGATTGAGCCGGGGCAACAAATTCAATTGGGTGGCGAGGCTTGGCGCGGCATCGCTACGCCCGGCCACGACATGGGTTCGCTGGTGTT
>JBBRGY010000235.1:0-5422 GCA_038223495.1 Burkholderiales bacterium
CCGGTGCACCTGGTGCATCGCGAAGGACGCCATACGTCCCAGAAGGCGCTCGCCTTTCTTGATCTGGCGATCGAACGCTTACGCGCCAACCCGGCGCTAAATTGATGCGCCGAACACGCAACTTTTTGCCATGGCGCTCTCGAACCTGAAAGCGGCCCTTCTGGTCATTTGGCTCGGTGCGGGACTGGCTGTCGACGTGCCTGCGTGGGGGCAAAGTTATCCAGCACGACCGATCAAGGTGATTGTTCCGATGCAGGCCGGCACCGCTGGTGACGTGATCACCCGGATGGTGACTCAAAAGATTTCGGAAAACGTCGGCCAGCCTCTGGTAATCGAAAACATGCCAGGCGCTGCCGGGCTTATCGGAGAGGGGCACATCGCACGCGCCGTGCCGGATGGCTACACCGTCGGCGCGATGGGAGACAGCATGCTGACTGTCATTCCGCATCTTCAAGCCCACGGCGATCGCGATCCGCTCGCCGACTTGAGACCCGTCAGCCTGGTAGCCGTCATTACCAGCGTTTTGGTGCTTCATCCATCGGTGGCTGCCACCAACGTAGGTGACCTCATTGCGCTCGCGAGATCGAATCCTGGCGCCATGGACTACGCATCCGGAGGGACCGGCAGCCAGCAACACATGGCCATGGAACTGTTCATGGATGCCTCGGGTACCAAGCTGGGGCACATCCCTTTTCGGGGCGCTTCGCAAGCCGTCATGGAAGTTGTCAGCGGGCGCATTCCGGTGACGTTTGTCGCCTTATCCATGGCGTTGCCCTTCATCAAGGACCGTCGGCTACGGGCCATCGCCGTCGCCGGCAAGAAGCGTTCGGCCCTGTTACCTGCGCTGCCCACTATTTCGGAGTCCGGGTTGCCTGGCTTCGCTCTTGCGCCCTGGGTGGGTCTTTTTGCCCCGAAGGGTACGCCAGATTCAATCATCGAACGCTTGAACAGCGAGACGGTCGCGGCCATCAGTGATCCCGGTGTTCGAAATCAACTGTTGGCACTCGGGCTGGAGCCGGAGTCTTCAACACCGGCGGATTTAGGCAAACGTACGCGCGACGAACACGCGCGCATGGGTCAGCTCATCCGGGCAAGGGGCACGAGGGGCGAGTGATTCTGTGACAAGGTTTGTGCGGTCCGCCGACCACTTAGTTTTCTCGATCGGAATTTCTTGGACAAGTTGCATCTGATCAGCGTATTCATTGCCGTCGTCGAGGCCAATGGCTTCGCCGGCGCTGCACGGCGGCTGCGCATTTCTCCGGCAGCCGTAACACGCGCCATCAACGAACTGGAGGCTCAGCTTGGCGTGCGATTGCTTTCCCGCACTACGCGGGCGATGCGCGTTACCGAGCCCGGAACTCGCTACGTGGAAGACTACCGGCGCATTTTTCTGGAGATGGCGGAGGCGGATGAAACGGTTGATCGTTTGAGCGGGGCCATCCATGGGCAACTTACCATCACCGCGCCTGTCTTGTTCGGCGCCAGGCATGTAATGCCGGTCGTCACCGAATACCTGCGACGCCACCCCGATGTCCGTGTGTCGTGTTTGTTCCTGGGTCGCCTGGTCAACTTGCTGGAAGAAGGCGTGGACCTGGCTGTGCGTATCGCCGAACTACCAGACTCATCCATGCAGGCGGTTCGCGTCGGAACCGTGCGCAGGGTGATCTGCGCATCGCCCGACTATCTGGAGCGCCACGGAATTCCGCTGATACCAGATGACCTGCACGGACATTGCACCATCTCGGTGAATCCGCTGGCGCCCGTTTCGGAGTGGCGGTTGATGGATAAGGGAGCAGCAGCAGTTGTCAAGCTGGCGCCTCGAATGACCACCAATGGCAATGAGTCGGCGATTGCCGCAGCGGTTACCGGCTTTGGCCTTACCCGCGTGCTGTCGTACCAGGTTGCCGAATACTTGCGCGATGGACGCTTGAAAGTGGTGCTGAGCGAATTCGAGCCACCGGCCTTGCCGGTAAGCGTCGTACATTACGAGGGTAGACATGCATCGCGCAAGGCACGCGCTTTTCTCGATCTTGCCATTGAACGGCTTCGCGCCAATCCGGCGTTGAACTGAGTGGTACGCACATCCAGGTCGCGCAGCAATTGCAGTTTATGCAGACCTTTTCAAGGGCAGTCGGCCTGTTGCTGCTCGCGGGCTTTGATCAAGGGGTCAGTCTGGGTCATCGGGCTTTGACGTTGGACTGGCGTCGATTTGACTGGCGTTGGCCAGCATGCTGGCAAGAAGATTCATGCCGACGTGTGCGATGATTTCCACAATGTCGGCGTTGGTGAAACCTGAAACGCGTGCGCGGGTCAACTGCGCCGTTTCAACAGCGCCAATGGTTTCGCCGAGGCTGAGAGCAAGCTCAACTGCAACAGCGGCACGTGCATCTTCACTCGTGCCCTCACGATTAGCGGCGATTTCGTTGCCAGTGAGACCGACTTTGCGGCCGTTGGCAGCATGCATCTTCAAATCGTATTCGCACGAGTGCCTCTGGGCAATGGCGATGGCTATACGCGCACAGGTCTGGCGCGAAAGCGATCCCTGGTCGGCGATGAGCAACATACCCATGAACGCCTTCAGAGCCGTCGGCGAGTTCGCCAGCACTTTGATGTGCCTGGGGACATCCCCCATTTGGGATGCGATTGCTTCGAGCAGCACTTTCTGGTCTGCATTGGCAATGTCAACCTCGACGACTGGAATTCGGCTCATGATTTGATCTGGTCTGAATGAATTTGTGCTTACCCTGCTGCCCGGGGTGTCATGCGACTATCGTGGATTTGACGGGCATTGAGAACCGGCGCAGGAAAGAATTCATCGTTGCGCGCGGCGGCACAGTGCCGTGCAATTGGTCCTCCCGGCGGAACGGTCGCTTGGAATTCTCGCTGATTCCAAAAGCGAAGCGCGATGGACAGAATCACTCCATCCGCTGGAGAGCTGGCGGATCAGCGTTTCCGTATCCCCTTACCCGGCATTGCTGCGCGACTTCATCGTGCGGCGCGGCTCGGCCTTGTCCGCGCGCGTCGGCGTCGGTGGCCGTGCAGGCACGGGCAGCGACCGGGATCGAGAACCTCATGCGAGTAGCCGAGCGCGACTACTACAAGGTTGAGCAGATCCTCGCGTACCTGAATGCTGACAACACGGCGCCGGTGCCGAAGACGCCGACTTCGAACAGCCAGGGCGAAGGACACTTCGACATACAGGACTTCACTTCAGCGCTCGCCCGACGCTTGACCGACAACAGCTTGCATGCGCGAAATTACAGAGGTCGCGGCGTTGGAGTTCCCATTCCTGCAGACACCCTGGAAGGTGAACACCGGAATCGGCACGACGCGGTCAGTCAACACCGCTCGGGATCGACAGAAGCTGGCCGCCGCGAGGACGGGCCAGCCGTTTGGCCTATAGCGCCTTGCCGCTTATGTATCGGAACTCCTGCGTTTGACCCTGATATCCCCAGGCGTCGGCATGAAGCTCTTGTATGACGACATAGCTTGCCGTCGCCAATGGCCCGATGATGGCTTCGATGGATGCGAATACCTGTTCCACGTAGCGGGACTTCTCGTCTTTGGTGTTCGTGCCCTCGGTCACTTTGATGTCGAGGTAGAAACTGGTGAGCTGCTGCTCGTTCAATGAAATGCCGCCGACGAACCAGCGTTGGGGCGCCACGTATTCGATTTCCACGGCAGTGAGTTCGCGCTTCTTCTTGAGAATGTCGGCCGTCAGGCTGGTGAGAGTGGCAGCGACCTTCGCACTTCTTTCCGGCGATTCCGGGGTACTGAGTTTGACGTTCAGGTATGGCATTGGAAACTCCTATATCGAATGGAATGGCTTTATGATGAAGCCCCCGGGACGCCCGGGGGCCGTGCATCGATGTGCTGAAACGCATGGCGTCCTGCAGGCTCGACGACCACACCTCGCGGGCACGCGGTGGCAACAGTGAACCAGCGCTGAGGGCAAAGCGCTCACGCTCACGCTCACGTCCTCGCACACCGGCCTCCCGCCCTGGCGGCGCCGGAGAGGAAGGCGGTTTCCCGCGGGGTTCAGTTGCCGTTCGCCATCGCTATCTTTCCGCTGCTCGCGACCTTCTCCGCATAGAAGCGTTTCATCTGGCCGGAGATGTAGTCGAGATGATCTTCCACCGCGAAGTGTCCCGCTTTCAGCCTGTGCATCTCCGCCCCGGGCAGATCCGTCAGGAACGCCTCGCCGCCCGCCGGCGTGAAGAAGATGTCGGTCTGGCCCCAGAAGATCAGCGTCTTTGGCTGCTTCTCCCGAAGGAACGCCTGCCACTTCGGATACAGATCGACGTTGGTGCGGTAGTCGTAGAACAGGTCGAGGTTGACGCGAACAGCGCCCGGCCGCTGCATATGGGCAGCGTCCGACTCCCAGTTGTCGGGGCTGATCAGTTCGGGCTTCTCGGCACCATGCAGGTAGATGCCTTTGATCGCGTCCCTGGTCAGGAATCCCGCCAGCGGCTTTTCGGTTTCGGGCGAACGGTTCTTCCACAGCGCACCGCGGAAGCCGTCCCAGGCAGCGGTGAAGCCGACCTCATAAGCGTTGCTGTTCTGGATGATCAGCCAGTCGAGTGCCTTCGGGTTGCGACCGACGATTCGAAAGCCCACCGGACCGCCGTAGTCCTGCACGAACAGCCCGTAGTGATCGAACCCTTTGGCCTGGAGGAATTTCTCGACAATGCTGGAAATTCCGTCGAAGGTGTAGTTGTACGAAGCCGGGTCGGGAATATCGCTTTCACCAAAGCCGGGATAGTCCGGCGCAATGACGTGGAACTTGACGGCGAGGGAGCGAATCAGGTCGCGGTATTGGTGCGAACCGGCGGGGAAGCCGTGCAGCAACACGAGCTTCGGAGCCTTCGCATCGCCCGCCTCGCGGAAGGCGATGTTGAGTCCGTCGATCTTGATCGTGCTGTACGCAACCGTCACCGTGGCGGGAGCAGTCATCGCCATGCGATCTTGTGCACGCACAGGCGCAGACGACACCATGGTCATCGCCGTGCAGGCCAGTGCCGCCATCAGGGACTGGCGCACGGAGACTGCATTCACGGACTTTCCGTTGTGGCATTGACTGCCAGGAGCCGTGCGCGGCTGCTTCGCTACGGTGGCGGTCATGGGCTCGGGCGCCTGTCTGGACTGCTCGATGGAACGGATACCGGATGGGAACATGTGGGGCCTCCTGATAGGTGGATGGGTCGGGGACTTGATTCGCGGCGTTGCTCGCGAACGTTCGCACTGTGTCGCAATCGACGCACGCTGAGAATCACCGCGGCATCCAAGACACCGTTCCGTCACGCGCAACAGTTGGACTAGTTTCAACCGGATGACAGCTTGTCTACGCGATTGATCTGTTCAATATGAGAATTCGTTGACACCAGCCATTGTGGAAAGACCAGGTGATACCGGTCACGCCGCT
>JBBRGY010000236.1:0-5416 GCA_038223495.1 Burkholderiales bacterium
GTTGATGCACGAGGCTTACAAAAATATCCTCTAGCGAGCTTTCGCTAGAGCGCAAGTCCTTAAAGTCAATGCCGTGCTCGCCAAGCGCTCGCAACAACGCGGCGATGCCCGTTTCTTCTTTTTGCGTGTCAAAGCTGTACACCAGCGTGTGACCTTCTTCTGTGAGATCGAGCGACCATTCGGAGAGCGCCGGCGGGATACGCGTCATCGGCTGGCGAAGCGTTATGGCCAGTTGCTTTTTGCCAAGTTTTCTCATTAGTACCTGCTTATCTTCGACCACAATCAATTCACCCTTACTGATCACGCCGATGCGGTCGGCCATGTCTTCGGCTTCTTCGATATAGTGAGTGGTCAAAATGATCGTGGTGCCGTTCTTGCGGAGCTCACGCACCATACGCCACATATCGTGGCGCAGTTCCACGTCAACACCCGCGCTAGGCTCGTCGAGGAAAAGAATCTTTGGTTCATGAGCCAATGCTTTGGCAATCAACACGCGGCGTTTCATGCCGCCCGATAGCGTCATGATCTTCGCGTCGCGTTTGTCCCATAACGATAGATCGCGAAGCACTTTTTCCAGATGCGCGGGGTTCGGCGCTTTACCAAACAAACCGCGACTGAAACGAATGGTGGACCAGACGGACTCAAACGCGTCCGTGTGCAGTTCTTGCGGCACAAGGCCAATGCTCGCCCGAGCTGCGCGATAGTCGCGCACGGTATCGTGCCCGTCTGCCATCACCGTTCCGCTGCTCGCGTTTACGATGCCGCAGATGATGCCGATAAGTGTCGTTTTGCCTGCGCCGTTGGGGCCGAGAAGCGCAAAAATTTCACCGCGCTGAATGTCAAGATTGACATCCTTTAGCGCCTGAAAGCCGCTGGCATACGTTTTACTGATGCCGCGTATGCTGAAGATTGCTGACGCTGTTTCATCGGTGGTGGGAATGGGGACCGTGGACGAATTCATGCATGAACTTACTGCTGCAAAACGTCATTTTCCACCGATTCGCTGATACGTCTCAGGACTACCGCTAAGAACGCCTAAACACCTTGCGGCAAACCTTCGATCACGTATTCCTTTTTGGCGATATAGCTGCACGGAAACGTGGACTACGCGCGGGGAAGGATAATGTCGTAAATGCTCCGTGTGGCGCTTATTGCGACGCGTGCGAGGCATCTGTTCACCGCCCCTTTTTTCACCCTAAGGCCCACTACCTTGAACGCAGTAACTCAAGCCCCCGCAACAAATCCCGTCAATCCCGGCGCTGGCCGCGTGGGCGCCTTCGGCAGCGGCAAAGACGTTCGTCGTGTTGAGGACGATCTGCTGCTCAAGGGAGCTGGGCAATTCACTGATGATGTGGCACCTGACGGGCTGACCCATCTTTTCTTTTTGCGCTCTCCGTATGCACACGCCGAAATCACATCGATTGATGCGCATGCTGCGTTGACGATGCCGGGCGTGTTGCTCATCGTGACTGGGGCTGATTTGGTTATAGCGGGAGTTCAACCGGTGCCGGGTGTTGCGGGATTTATGCGCGCGGACGGCACGCCAGCGCGATCCGCACCGCGTCATGCGCTTGCCGTAGGGAGGGTTCGCTTTGTCGGCGAACCGGTCGCCGCCGTCGTTGCGCACACGCCAGAGCAGGCGCGGCTTGCGGCTGAGGCGATTGACGTGAGATATGACGCGCTGCCGGTGGCCGTACATCTGGACGACGCGACCGTGCCCGGCGCACCGCTGATGTGCGCGGAACTGGGCGACAACATCGCCGCTGAGATGCGCCATGGGGATGCGCAAGCGACCGCTCGTGCGTTTGCTGCGGCAAAGCACATTGTCAAACTCAACATATCCAATCAACGGGTGTCTGCGTTCTCGCTGGAGCCACGCAGCGTGCTTGATACGTTTGATGAAGCCAGTGGACGACTGACGATCCGCATGAGCAGTCAGATGCCGTCAGGCTTGCGAGATACGGTCTGTGGCACGCTGAACATCCCGAAAGAACAGGTGCGCGTCGTGGTGGGCGACGTGGGCGGTGGTTTCGGCATGAAAACCGGTGCTTATCCTGAAGACGTGGTGGTGGCGTATTGCTGCCGTTCGTTGAAGCTTCCGGTGAAGTGGATCGGCGATCGCAGCGAAGAATTTTTGTCGGCGGGTCACGGTCGCGACGTGGAGTCCGTAGCGGAACTGGCGCTTGATGAACACGGCAAAATTCTTGCCTTGCGCGTGGTGAGTCACGCCAATATCGGAGCCTATGCAACGGGTGTGGCCGTGGCGATTGCACTGGTGATCGGCCCGTGGGTGCAGACCAGTGTGTCTGACATCCAGACCATCGATTTTCACTTCAAAGGAGTTCTCACGAACACCGCACCCGTGGGTGCGTACCGCGGCGCGGGGCGACCCGAGGCCATCTTCATTATCGAGCGGCTCATGGACGAGGCGGCGCGCGAGATCGGAATAGATCGAATCGAACTGCGCCGACGCAATTTCATTCAACCCAGTCAGATGCCCTACACCAATCCGATTGCGCAGAAGTACGACAGCGGCCAGTTTGAGCAGGTGATGAATCAGGCGCTCGCGCTCGCGGATTGGACGGGCTTCGATGCGCGCGAGGCGGCGTCTAAACGACGCGGCAAGTTGCGTGGAATCGGCATCGCCACTTTCCTGGAATGGACTGGCGGTAATGTTTTTGAGGAGCGCGTCACCGTCACGGTGAAGCCTGAAGGCATCATCGAAGTGTTCTCCGCCGTACAGGCGATGGGGCAAGGCATTGCAACGACGCTCGCGCAACTGGTGGTCGATAGTTTTGGCGTGCCGCTGGACAAAGTCCGCATCGTTCTCGGCGATACGGATCGCGGCGACGGTTTTGGCAGCGCCGGTTCACGCTCCATTTTTACGGGCGGCTCGGCCGTGCGAATTGGCGCCGAGCGCGCGATCGACGCAGCGAAGCAACTGGCCGCTGATGAATTAGAAGTTGCAGCGGGCGACTTAAGCTACGCCGACGCAACTTTTACCGTCTCCGGCACGGACATTTCGATTGATCTGTTTGCGCTTGCGGCGAAGCAAGCAGGTCGACGCATTTTTGTCGAATCCACGAGCACCGTCGCCGGACCTTCGTGGCCAAACGGTTGCCATATCTGCGAAGTAGAAATTGAACCAGAAACCGGCAACGTGGAGGTTGTTGCGTACTCATCCGTAAACGACGTCGGCCGCGTGATCAACCCGATGATTGTGCGTGGCCAGCTCGACGGCGGCGTCGTTCAGGGGCTTGGACAGGCGCTGTGCGAACACCTGCAATACGATCGTGAAAGCGGTCAGCTGGTCACGGGCAGCTTGATGGACTATGCCGTCCCGCACACCGACATCATGGGCCCGATGACGCATGAACTGGATCAATCCACGCCTTGCCTGAACAATCCTTTGGGCGTTAAAGGCGTGGGCGAGTTGGGCACTATCGGCGCGACACCGGCGGCGGTTAACGCGGTCGCTGATGCGTTTGCTCGCAACGGGCTCGGCGCGAAAACATCGTTGTTGCAAATGCCGCTGACGGCGATGCGCGTGTGGGAGTTGATGCGGACTGCGTGAGATGCGCGGGCTGTTATTTCCAGCCCTGCAACCACTGTGTTTCATCCTTCAATTCGCGCCAAGGCAACGTGAAGCTTCGTTTCGAATACGTCGCTTCGAGTTCGATCAGTTCAATCTGTGCATCGGGCGGGTCGGGCTCAATCAGCCTAGTGACGATGAAGTGCTTTTCCTTGTTCTGCGGCGCGGTGGCCGTCCACTTCGTCAGCAGCAGTTTTTTAGCGTTCAGGCGCAGTGCCGCGCGATTGGGTTTAGGTTGAAAGCCATTGCTTGAATCCAAGTTTTACTCGTTGCAAAATGAAAGAGGTCACAAAAAACGGGCAGAACCCACTAAATTAGTAAGATATTACCTCCTCGCGCACGCTTTTTATCGACACTCAGGCGGTAGCAACTTTTTTCTGCAATGGCCGCTGCGTCGGGGCTAACGTTGCGTTTGCGCTTAAGTCGAGTTTGGTCGAAAATTGACAGCAGCCCTTGAGCATTGGTCATTTCAGCGCGAAGCTGAATGGCATAGCTTCCCCTACGTTTGAGCTTTGGACTCCCGATTTACGCCAGAATAGATCGAATGACTACCGCAATTTCAAGCACCCGCGCCATCGCCATCGACCTCGACGGCACCCTCCTCGACACCATTCCCGACCTTTGCAGCGCTGTCAATCGGACGCTGACGGATCTTGGTTTTGCTGAATTGCCCGTGCATTTAGTTAAGTCGTTCGTTGGCAAAGGGTTGGGCGAACACATGCGCAAATCATTGCTGGCGGTGCTCAAGCGCGAACCCACGGATGATGAAAGAGCGCATGCGATGGCGATTTACAAAACACATTACGCCGCGCACATCGCCGATGGCACAACGATTTATCCGGGCGTGGTGGTAGGGCTCGAAGCCTTCAAGGCGCGTGGGCTGAATCTGTCCGTTGTGACGAACAAATGGACGATCTACACCGAAACTTTGCTTGCACATTTCAAGCTCGCGCCGTATTTCGATCACCTCGTCTGCGGCGACACACTAACCACTGGCAAGCCTGATCCCGGCATGATGTTTTATTCGGCGGGACGCTTTGGCGTGCATCCGCGTGAGATGCTGATGATTGGCGATTCCGGCAACGACAGCCGCGCGGCGCAGGCAGCGGGCTCGCCTGTCGTGCTCATGACTTACGGCTATAGCGAGGGCGAAAAGCTGGTCGATTTGCACGCAAACGCAATCGTGGGTACATTTACGGATATTCCTGCACTGCTCGATGCTTGATTTTTCAGTCTGAGCGCAAAAAGCAAACAACATGTTCCTGTCAGTTCGCGTTACACCCTTTGGGTGGCAAAGTTCCGGAGGTGGTTGGCGTTAGCCATCCATCTTGCCTTTGCGCGCGTTGCGAGCGCCCGCGTTTGTCTCAAACGCCGCAACAAAGAACCCGAATCTGACCCGTCCCACCGCTTATCTAGCCTGTGGGGCACGCCTTACGGAACTGTTGCATCATGAACGAACAAGAATTTTTGAAGCTTGCTCAACAGGGATTCACGCGAATCCCGCTCGTTGAACAGACGCTTGCCGACCTCGACACGCCGCTGTCGATCTACTTAAAACTCGCGAACGATCGCTATACCTTCCTGCTGGAATCGGTGGTGGGTGGTGAGCGTTTTGGTCGGTACAGCTTCATAGGGCTGCGCACACGCACTCGCATCGAAGTCCGCGGCAATGAGATTACGCACATCACACCGCTCGGGCCAAACAAACAGACAGTGGCCGATCCGCTCGATTACATCGCGGCGTATCAGGCGCAGTTCAAGGTCGCCACCATTCCCGGTTTGCCGCGTTTCTGCGGCGGCTTGACGGGGTATTTTGGATTTGAG
>JBBRGY010000237.1:0-5401 GCA_038223495.1 Burkholderiales bacterium
CCACCAGTCGCGGCTTCTCGTCGTCCATTAACGCGACGCCTTCATAGCCGTGATAAGCGAGGCTTGCAAGGATAAAAATGGACTGCTGCGAAATCGGCAGCACGCCGCCCTTTTGTGCGCTCACGGCCACGCCGTTTAAGCTGTGCGTATGCAGAACGCACTGCGCGTTCTCACGCGCCGCATGCACAGCGCTATGAATCACAAAGCCCGCAGGATTGATCGGATGCGGGTTGCCATCCAGCTTGTTGCCATGCAGGTCAATTTTTACGAGTGATGAAGCGGTGATTTCCTCAAACATCAAACCGTACGGATTGATCAGAAAATTGTGACCATCACCAGGAATTTTCGCGGTGATATGTGTGAACACCAGATCGTCCCATCCCATCATCGCCACCGCGCGGTAACAAGCCGCGAGATCAACCCGCGTTTGCCACTCTTCGGGCGACACACTCGCTTTAACCTGCGCTGCGTCCCATTTGATCGGTGCGTTCATGTTGAATCTCCTTTAGCGTTTCATTGCGTCAATGTGCGCACGAACAATGTCATCAAAACCTGAATCGGTCGTCATGCCCAATGATTTTCCACGCTCTGCGGTGAACGCTTGCGGCCATGATGTCACCAATCGATCCACGACGGGGTCAAGCTGCCACGATACACGTGCGGCGACGGCTTCTCCAGCCACGCGCCGCAAGCTCTCGACCATCTCGCGAACTGAGACCGTGATGCCGGGCACACTGATGCTTCGCGTGTAAGGCAGGCTGCTGGCGGGCGCTTCGTGACCAATGATGATGTTGTCGACCACCCGCGGCGGACTCAGACACCACATTTTCGAATCCGGTGAGGCAGGGCACACGGAATCAACGCCCGCCAACGGTTCGCGGATGATGCCGCTGGCGAAGCTTGACGCCGCCTTGTTTGGTTTGCCTGGACGTACGGTGACGGTGGGCAAGCGCAGCGAGCGACCGTCGATCATGCCCCGCCTTGACATGTCGGACACCAGCAATTCACACATTGCTTTTTGCATTCCGTATGAGCCTTGAGGCGTCAAAATCTGATCATCTGGCAACACCGCAGGGAGTGCGCCGCCAAATACAGCAACAGAACTGGTGAACAGAAATTTTGGTGGCGCGGGTAGTTGGCGCGTCAGTTCCAGCAGGGTTCGCGTCGAATCCACGTTCACGCGCATACCGATGTCGAAATCCGCTTCAGCCTGGCCGCTGACGACCGCAGCGAGATGAAAGATGCTTCCGGTGTTGGGCGTGACGGCGCTGGCGAGAATGGCGCGATCCGTGATGTCACCCACCACTTGCGAGACGCGCTTGTCGCTTAGCCAGGGTTCGTCTTGCGCGGCAACGATGTCGACCAGCACCAGTTCGCTAATCTCGCGCACCTGCCCAGCGGCGTCGGTCAGCGCGCCGCGCTCCAGCAATTTAGCCGCAAGTAATTTGCCGATAAATCCGGCACCACCGGTGATGACTACGCGCATAGAGGCTGCCTTGATTGGGTTGTAGGAGCGGGCCGAACGGCGAACATGCACTGATTCTAGAATCCAGCGATGCATGCAGTCACCGAAGAAATCACAAACGCACTGTCAACGACAGGGTGGTACGTCGGCGATTCCATCTTTTCGACTTCGTTGACGAGTGAACTTTCAAATCAGGGACATTGCCTTTCCGACGCAGGCTCCCTGCATGCAGCGCGCGTTGGGCGAGCTGATGGGACGCAGCTCAGTGGGCGAAATCGCGGTGACGACACTTGCTGGCTCACTCATACACCGCTCGACGCGTACGAGCGCGAGGCGCTAGCCAGCGTGAATACGCTGCGCGAAGATTTGAACGAGTCGCTGTACCTTGGCGCACGGTCGACAGAGCTGCATTTCGCTCGCTACGCCCCAGGAGCGTTCTATCGCAGGCATCGCGACCGCTTTCGCGACAATGATGCACGCGTGGTTTCGATGGTGTTCTATCTCAACGAAACGTGG
Source organism: Burkholderiales bacterium (assembly GCA_038223495.1). Lineage (GTDB taxonomy): Bacteria > Pseudomonadota > Gammaproteobacteria > Burkholderiales > Casimicrobiaceae > Casimicrobium. The sequence goes on from JBBRGY010000237.1 coordinate 1,982, forward strand.
GCTGACGATGCGGGCGGCGAGTTGGTGATCTACGATGATGACGCACAGGGAACTCGGCTGGCGTGCGTTTCTCCACGCAGCGGCACGATGGTGTGCTTTCTCAGTGATCGTTTTCCGCATGAAGTGCTGCCCGCCAATCAAGTGCGGTTTTCGCTGTCGGGATGGCTGTCGCGTGACGCGCCGCAACCGTCTGTAAATAGAATCGACGGATGAGAGCCCTGATTCAACGCGTGACGTCAGCCAACGTCGTCGTCGACGAAAAGGTGACGGGCGCTATTGAGCATGGTCTGTTGCTGCTCGTCGGCATTACGCACACCGACACCGAAGCGGTCGAAGACCGAATTGCCGACAAAATCGTCAAGTTGCGAATCTTCAGTGACGAACAGGGATTGATGAACAAGAGCGTGCTGGATGTCGCGGGCGGCATTCTTGCGGTCAGCCAGTTCACGTTGTATGCCGATGCGAAGAAGGGCAATCGTCCCAGTTACATCGACGCGGCGCGACCTGAACAGGCGTCACCCGCGTTTGATCGCTTCGTTGCGAAACTTTCCGCGCGCCTTGGCAAAGCCGTGTGCACGGGCGTTTTTGGGGCCGATATGAAAGTCACACTGGTTAACGATGGCCCGGTAACGATTTGGCTTGATTCGGAGACGCTATGAACACAATCCGCAGTGAACTTGATCACATTGTTGTCGCGGCCAGAACGCTGGACGAGGGTCGGGCGTGGGCGCGCGAAGTGCTCAGCGTTGAGCCCGTCGGCGGTGGTAGGCATGATGGACTCGGCACACACAACACGCTGATCAAACTCAATGGCCATCGTTACCTCGAAATCATCGCGATTGATCCTGACGCTGTTGCGCCAAACTCGCCGCGCTGGTTCGGACTTGATACGGCGCAAGTCCAGGAACTCATCGCTCACGGCCCGCGACTGATTGCATGGGCGGCGAGGGCGAGCGGGGCACCCGATGCCATTGAGCAATTCGCGGCGTCAGCCGATTACAGTGCGAAGCACGTTCGATCCGCCTCTCGTGCGGATTTTCGCTGGCGATTTGCGTTCACGCCCGATGGTGAGCGCATTAACGGTGGCGTCTCGCCGCACCTGATTCAGTGGGATTCTCCGGTTCATCCATGCGAGCGCTTGCCCGAGAGTGACGTCGCGCTCACTTCGCTGACGCTGGGTGCCACAGATCCTGACGCCACGACGGCACTGCTTGCGGCATTCGCCCTGACTGACAAGGAAGTGCATGTCGGCCAAAGCTCGCCCGCGCATTTGGTCGCGACGCTCACTTCGCCGCGCGGTGTCATCGTTCTTGACTAACCGGGCGTTATGCTCGCGGCACTCGACCCGTCCCACTCTCGGAGCAAACCTTGAAACGTCTCATTGCCGCCGCAGTCCTCTGCATCAGTGGTGCAGTCCACGCCGACCTCAATATCCTGTGCTCGACCGATGCTGACTGGTGCGAAAGCAAGGCGCGCGAGTTTTCGTTGTTGACGGGTATCAAGGTCAATCTGGCGCGTAAGGCGACAGGCGAAGTGTTCGCGCAACTCAAAGCTGAGGCGGCGAATCCGAAGGCCGACGTCTGGTACGGCGGCACGCACGACCCGCATTTGCAGGCGGCCAACGAGGGTTTGTTGCAGCCCTATGTCAGCGCCAACATGAAGGATCAATATCTGTGGTCGGCTGATTTGTTGGAAAAAAGTGGCAATCAGGTCGCGGGCATTTATCGGATCACGTTGGGCTTTGGCTACAACCGTGACTTGCTAACCAAGAAAAAGCTCGCCGCGCCCGCCTGCTGGAGCGATCTCGTCAAGCCTGAATTCAAGGGCGATATTGAAACCTCAAACCCCGCCACCAGCGGTACGGGCTACACCATTTTGGCGACGCTGGTACAGATGATGGGTGAGGACAGAGCATTTGACTACTTGCGTGCGCTCAACAAGAACGTGAACCGCTACACCGCCAGCGGCACGGCACAACGGCAAAGCGTGTCGCGCGGTGAATCAATGATTGGCGTCACGTTTCTTGATGAATTCATTCCGGAGCTCTACCTCAACGCACCGATTGAAATCGTTCTGCCCTGCGAAGGCACGGGCTACAGCGTTGGCGCTATGAGCATCGTCAAAGGCGCGCGCAATCTGGAGGATGCCAAACGGTTTTACGATTGGGCGCTCACCGCCGACGCGCAAACCATTCGTGATCAAACCAAAGTGATTGCTATTCCGTCCAACCGTAGGGCCTACGCGCCGGAGCGAGTTAAAGCGCTGGAAAGAGCCAAACTCATCAATTACGACTTCGCAAAATATGGTTCAAGCGCCGAACGCAAACGCCTGATTGAAAAGTGGGATCGCGAAGTGAAAAACGCGCAGCGTTAGTTCCTTCCGCATATCGCGAACTTTGCGCCTACGGTTCGGCGCAATTGTCGCTATCCTTGAACGTTGTTTGCGCCGTCTTGCTCCGATTTATTAATGCACCCACTAAGCCACAAAGGTAAGCCATGAAGAAAACCCTACTAAAAATGAGTGCTGCCGCCATTGCTGCAGGCACGCTCGCTGCGCCAGCATTTTCCCAACAGGTGAACGCGTTTTGCTCCACCAACCAGTCCTGGTGCGAAATGGCGGCGGCCGAATTCACCAAGTCCACTGGCATCAAAGTCGTGCAAACGCATTTGGGTACTGGCGAAGCGCTGGTGCGCTTGAAAGCCGAAGCAGCGAATCCGAAGACCGACATTTGGTGGGGCGGCACCGGCGATCCTTTTCTCGCCGCATCTGAAGAGAAATTGCTCGACACCTATCGCCCCGCGTACACCAAGGATTTGTACGACTGGAGCGTTCGCCAGTACGACATGAGCGGCAACACCGTTGGCGCGTTCTACACCAGCTTTATCGGCATGGGCTGGAACGAAGAGACGCTGGCGAAGCGAAAACTGCCGGCACCGAAATGCTGGGCAGATCTGACCGATCCCAAATACAAGGGCGAGATTGAAATGGCGCATCCCGGCTCGTCTGGCGGCGCGTACACCATCGTCGCGGGGCTCATCCAGTTGATGGGCGAAGACGCTGCGTTCGAATACATGAAAAAGCTGCACAAGAACATCACGAGCTACACAAAGAGCTCACAGGCGCAGGCAAAAAATGTCGCGCGCGGTGAAGCGGGCATTGGCATTTCATTCCTGTTCGGATTTGAAGAAGAGCGTCAAGCTGGTTTCAAATCCGTCCGCTCGGTCGCACCGTGTGAAGGCACTGCGTACGAGCTCGGCGGAATCGCGCTCATCAAGGGTTCGCGCAACGGCGAAAACGCAAAGAAATACTACGACTGGTTGATGGGGCCGGTGGGCCAGAGCATTGGCGCCAAAGCGAACTCTCTACAAAACCCAGCGAACAAAACGTTCAAGCAGGACGCGAAAATTCCGACGATGGAAG
>JBBRGY010000238.1:0-5398 GCA_038223495.1 Burkholderiales bacterium
ATCGTTGTATTGTTTGCGGCGAGTGCGCTGGTTCCGCTAATTAACAAGTTCGCGCCTCACAGCAGGTTTGAATGGAAGCGGGCCTAGCGCAGCCTATACTTTCGTGATGATCACCGTTGACTACTGCAAACGCTTTGCGCGTTACAACCGCTGGCAAAACCAGTCCATTTACGCAGCCGCGGCGACGCTGCCAGATGGCACGCGAAAGCGCAACATGGGCGCGTACTTCAAGAGCATTCATGCAACGCTGAATCACTTGCTGGTTGGGGATCAATTGTGGCTTGATCGCATCGAGGGTACGCCGACGGAAATCACATCTCTAGATCAGGAGTTGTACAACGATTTTGACGAACTGCGGGCGCAGCGTGAACGTGCTGATAATCGACTTGATCGGATAGTCGCATCGCTCGATGAGGCGCGGCTCGCTGGTACGTTGACCTTCAGGCGGATGTCGGGTGATCAAGCTGAATTAACAATGCCGCTCCCGCTCGTGATGATGCAATTGTTCAATCATCAGACCCATCATCGCGGTCAGGTGACGACGCTGTTGATGCAATGTGGGGTCGATGTCGGCACGACGGATTTACCGATGTTGCCTGCGGATTTTGCATCTCCGGTGTTCGGAACATGAACGTCGTCGAGTACGCCGATGCACCGACGCTATGGCGCGAAGCGCAAGCCTTCCTTTCGCACGATCCGGCGAACAACACGCATCAGTTAAGCGCGGTCAAACGAATTCTCGATCTCGGTGCACAAGGCGGGGAACGATTCTTCGCGGTGCGTGATGAGCATGACTCGCTGGTTGGCAGCGCGGTCGTCGTCGATACACAAACTTTGTTCCTGTCGTTGATGGGCGCGGCGACCGTGACTGCGCTCGCGTTTCATCTGCGTGACGCACAGGTGCAGCTTGCGGGTGTCGTCGGGCGGAAAGATGCGCTTGAAGTGTTTACTGAAAACTTCGGGCAACCGTTCAGAACCCACGCCAATCTGCTGCTCTATCGGCTTGCAGGAAATCCTGAATTCGGCCGTGCATTGGGCAGCGCCCGATTGGCGGAGATGTCTGACTTGCCGTTGTTAGTGGAATGGCATGCCGCGTTCGAGCACGAGGTGGGAATGATCAAAGTGCAGACGCCGATTGAAGAGCGCGTGGCTCGTCGAATCAAGGATCAGCAATTGTCTATGTGGATCGACAAAGGCGAAGTGGTGGCTTTCGCGGGTGCGAATGCGCTGCCAGCGTCGTCAGCGCGGGTTGGCCCTGTCTACACGCCGCCCGAGTTGCGCGGTCGAAGTTATGCGCAGGCGGTTACTGCGGCGGCGAGTGTGCAGGTGCAAAGCGATGAACCGCGCACGGTATTTCTGTTTACCGATGCCGTCAACCCAGCGAGCAATAAGGCGTATCAACGCATTGGTTATCGCCATATCGCCAATCATGCGCATTTGCTTTTTGATACTGCACGATGAGGTTTGATATTTACGGAAAATTTCAGATTGATGTCACGCGCGAAGCAGAGACTTGGGTCGCGTATCGATTAGAGCCGGGAAAGCGCATCGCCCTGCGTGACTTTTCGATCCCAGAGTTTCTGGATGCAACCGAACTAGCGACCTATCTTGATGACATCTATCACGAGCTGGGTGGCCCGGGTGATCGGGTGAAGCGCATTCTGTAATTCGACAAATGTCTCATGTCCCATACGTCAACTCGCTCGCCTTACCCCAGAAAATACGGTAAACAAATATCGTGTACCCAATGATCGCGGGTAGCGTGATGAGTGTTCCGACGAGTAAGATTTGCAGCGAACCGGTCGCGCTCGCTGCTTCCCAAACGTTGAGCCGATCAATCACGACGTACGGATAAATCGAGTACGCGAGCCCCAGCGTGGCGAGGATTAAAACGAGCACGGTGGACGCGAACGCAATCCAGCCGTAGCCCGCTTCGATGATCGATTTTTTGCCAGTGACATGCCAAAGTGCGGCGAACGCTGCGGCGGTCACCAGCGGAATCGGCAACAGCGCGAAGAAGCCGGGCAGCGTGAACCATTTGTTGAAAATTGTTTCGCTGATGAGCGGCGTGGCGATCGACACAGCCGAGATGCCAATCAAGAACGGCAGAATTGCTTTACGTGCCCACACCACCGCGCGCGCCTGCAAGTCGCCCTCTGTCTTCATGATGAGCCAAGCCGCGCCGAGCACGACGTACGCGGCGGGCACTGTGAGCGCGATGACTGCATTGAACGTCCACGTCCACCATTCGTCGCGAAAGCCGCTGACGTAGCTGCCCAGCATCCAGCCCTGCGACATCGCGGCAACCATCGAGCCAACGGTGAACATACCGTTCCAAAATCTTTTATGTTTGTCGTGCGCTTTCGTGCGAAAGTCGAATGAAACGCCGCGAACCATCAACGCGATCAGCATGATGGCGACGGGCAAATACAGCGCCGATAGCACGATCGCATGCGCGGATGGAAAGGCGACGAGCATGATGCCGACGCCGAGCACCAACCAGGTTTCGTTCGCGTCCCAGAACGGTCCGATCGAGGCGACCATCATGTCCTTCTCTGCCTCCGGTGCGTAGTGCAGCAGGATGCCGACACCTAAGTCATAGCCATCGAGGATGACGTACAGCAGCATGGCGAGCCCCATGATCGCCATGAATATGAGTGGAAGGATGTAATCCATATCAGTGCCTCGCCGCGCTAACGACCTGAGGCGGCAATCGCACGGGCAGTTTTGGCGCTTGTCCACGCGTTGGTTTTTCGGACAATCCTTTCACTACGAACACATACGCACAGAGCAGAAAAACGTACAGCGCGAGGTACGCAGCGAGCGTCAAGCCAATCATCGCAGGCGCATGTTGAGCTGCGGTTTCTGCCACGGTGATGACGCCATAAACAATGTAGGGCTGACGACCGATTTCGGTGACGTACCAACCTGCGACTGTCGCGATCCAGCCGGAGAAAGCCATGATGGCTAGCGCACGCAGATAGATTTTCGGCAACGTACTCACCGTGCGTTTACGCAAGAAATACATGCCGGTCCAGCTCACCAGCAACATCATCGAACCCATCCCGACCATCACGCGGAACGCCCAGAACACGGGGGCTACCGGCGGATGCTTGCCGTCAAACTCATTCAAACCTTTGATCTCGCCGTCGAGGTCATGGGTGAGAATAAGGCTCGCCAGTTTGGGCACTTCAATGGCGTAAAGATTCGATTTGCTGGCTTTGTCGGGCCATGCAAACAGCGTCAGCGGCGCACCCTTCTCGGTGTTCCATATACCCTCAATTGCAGCGATTTTTGCGGGTTGATATTTGAGGGTGTTCACGCCATGCATGTCACCGACAAAAATTTGAATGGGGATCAGCACCGCGGCAGCGGTGAGCGCCGTCGTCAGCGCTTTGTGCGTCGCTTTGCTATCAACTTTCTTGAGCACTTGCCACGCGCTGACGCCCGCCACGACAAAGCTTGCTGTGAGCCCGGACGCCAAGAGCATGTGCGTGAAGCGATACGGGAAGGAGGGATTGAACAGAATCGCCAGCCAGTCGGTCGCAAACATCTTGCCATTGACGACTTCAAAACCGACGGGAGTCTGCATCCACGAGTTGAGCGACACGATCCAAAATGCGCTCATCGTGGTTCCAAACGCAACCAAAAACGTCGCGATCAAATGCGTGCGCTCCGAAACGCGCCCACGCCCGAACAGCATGACACCAAGGAAAGTTGCTTCGAGGAAAAACGCCGTCAGCACTTCATAGCCAAGCAACGGCCCTGCGATATTGCCCGCCTTCTCCATGAAGCCCGGCCAGTTGGTACCGAACTGAAAACTCATCGTGATGCCCGACACCACGCCGAGCGCGAAGGTCAGTGCGAAGACTTTCGTCCAGAAGTAATACGCCTCTTCCCAAGCCGCATCGCGCGTCGCCTTGAAGCGCATACGGAAGAAAAACAGGATCCAGCCCAAGGCGATGGTGATCGTCGGAAACAGGATGTGAAAGGTGATGTTCGCCGCGAATTGCATACGGGCGAGGATCAATGCGGTTTCGTTCATAGTAGTACTACCTATGTTTTGTTTTTACGCCGGACTATCTTTAATTTATCGGTCATATCGAGAACTGTCTTGACACTCGATCCCATGCGCATCAGCCGCGCAATGGTCTCTGGCGACAGTCGCGCCACGTCATCAAACCAGGTCGATGACAAGTCAATCAATTCGTGCATTTGCTGTATGCGCTTTTGCGCGTGAGCATCGGCTACGTTTGCGGGGGTTTCAATAATCGAGGCACGCAGCATCGAAAGCGTGGGCTCCACTTCGCGGCGGCGCTTCTCTTCAGCCAATGATTTGAAAATCTCCCACACGTCTTGCGGCGCTTCGAAATATTCGCGACGATCACCGGCGAGATGCTTAAGCTTCACCAGTCGCCAGCTCTGCAACTCTTTCAGACCAATGCTGACGTTAGAGCGCGAAAACTCCAGCGCGTCGGCGATATCGTCTGCGTTCAGCGGTTTCGCCGAAACGAAAATCAGCGCATAAATTTGGCCGACTGTTCGGTTGATGCCCCAGCGCGAACCCATCTCGCCGAAATGCGAAACAAACTTTTGTGTGATTGGGGGGAGCTGGGTCATACGAGGCTGAATTCCCGTGTTGGCGAATCAGACCGAAGTATATCCCGTTATTTTTGTAATTTCACGAATTACTGAAAATTGAAGCATTCCCTTGCGTACAACATTTACGCACAACCATTGATATACATGGGGCTGATAACGATATCGTCAGAAGTCGACTTCTTGCTAAATTTCACCTAAGCGCACCGCCATAGGCAGTTACAACGAGGTTTTCTCAAAAGCTACTGTCGATTTTCAGTACAAAATTTGAGAACTGGAGAAGCAATGCGCCAACGTGGGGACGATTGGCTTGGCTCGCCAACCTGCTGCCGAGCTCAAAAGGTGTACGAAGCGACGCGTCGGGCATGCCACGCGCAGCGACCTGAAAGGAAAATCCAGCGTCCCTTTGCTTGGGCATTTGCACGCTGCGACAGGTGCCATCGTCGTACCCGGCGCGTCCCGGCACGACCCGCGCCAATGTTATAATCCAAAGCTTTGTTTCATAAGCGTTTTTCGGCTTTTCTAGTCGGTTTCACTGTGACGCATAACCCTCTAAACCCTGTTTTTTTGCGTTGCGCGCATTAAAGTCACCCTGTGACAAGCGCTTGGCGAAGACATACCGAACACGCATTTTCTGGAGAATTTTTCATGGCTATCGAGCGCACTTTTTCAATCATCAAACCTGACGCAGTGGCTAAAAACGCCATCGGTGCCATCGTCGGTCGCTTCGAAGCCGCAGGACTTAAAGTCATCGCATCACGCATGGCTCACCTTTCGCAGGCTGAGGCCGAAGGCTTCT
>JBBRGY010000239.1:0-5391 GCA_038223495.1 Burkholderiales bacterium
ATTGCTGAAAGAATTTGGCGCGGAGCCAGTGCTTATGGTCGTCGCCCAGAGTGTTGCCTTGACGGTACTCTGCCCGTGCCGGGTCTTGTGGAATGACCTCAACCGCCAACTTGGTGATCGCTGCCAGCCGCTTGCTGGCGCTTCTCTTCGTATATCCGATCGGGTCTTTCTACTGTAAGGCTTCGACTTGCCGTGTGAGCGCGTCAATCTGGGAGAGAAATAGCGGGTGGGCGAAGATCGTCCATCCGTTAACGACCAAGGGCGCTGGGTTGCCGCCGGTCATTCATCATCTGCCGACAAGGCAGCGTCCAGATCGACGTCAATGCCACCGACCAGCGACTCGATGCGATGCAGGAACTGCACATCAACGTTCTGGAGCCGTTCTGGATGGCTACCGATGTCGCGCGCCAAGAACCCTAAAAACTGGCCGAGCACCGGATCGTCTTCAGATACCTCGGCGCGCGTGAGCACGACCTCACCGCTGGGCCGAATGGTGTAGTGGATCTTGTCTCGTTTGCCCAGACTCAGTGCGCGGCGAACGGTTTCTGGCACCGTTGTCTGGTAACGGTCAGTCAGGGTGGATTCGACTTCAAGGATGGCAGCCATGGCACGCTCCGATAAATAGTGTGGATTTCATCGATGGTAATGCAATCGCATTGCCAAGTCAATGCAATTGCATTACCTCATAGGCTTGCTGTTATGCCTGCAATCTCGGACGGCGACTGACTAACACGGGTCGCCCCGAGCCTGTTTGCGATGGCTGTACGCCGAATCGGGCGAAGGTCAGCAAACATGGCACATGATCGAAGATTTTGACCGTGTGCCAACTCTTCATGGGAGTTCTATTGCGGTGTCAAGAATGCGATAACCTAGTCATGGACAACAGGGACTAACAGGCAGGCAAAAAAATGTCTGAAGTTCATAGCGTAGACACGTGCTGCTGACGTTTGATGACTTGAGCCTATTTATTTCAATGGATGGCGCTTTGTGGACGTAACCCAAGGCAAAGGCAGTGTCGGTTTGGTCGCAAGCAGACGGTCAATCCCTTTACCCAAGGCGGCGCGCCACTTCGGCCCACGATTCATCGCGTCCTCATACGCAGCCACAATTTGCGACGGTGACCGCTCCGCATAAAACTCAATCAACGAGGCGGCTTGGGCTACATCTTTGTTCGCGAATGTGCCGCTGCGAATGCCGCTGACGATGAGCTTATGAATGGCCATTCGTGCGGGATCGGGAACGCTCACTAGACACGGCTCACCTACGCGCGAAAAGATGGCTGCCTGCTGCACGCCCTCCATCGAAAACTCCATGTAGCGTAGTGCCTGAAACTGCGCGTTGAACGCGGGAATCATCACCAGGTCTTTACCGGAGCGATCCATCGGCGTTACAAAATCGAGCCGAAAACTGGGGTCATCCGGGTGGATCCAGATGCCACCGAGCACGCCATCAAGGCTGTGGGTCGGCGCAAACCCCCTCTCAAGCGATGTGATCGCGTCAGTGGATTCGCGCTTCGCATTCGATGGCAGTACCACGGAGAGACTTTTGCCCGCATGCGCAAGATCACGATCCTGCGTGCGTTCTGAGCCACCCCAGCGGACCCCCAGCATGTTGCCTGCGGCGATAAAAGCATGGGTGCCAATGAGGATGCCACCCGCGCGAAAAAGTCCTTCATCAGCGAGTTTGTTGATGATTCTGAGGTGCCCCGGGATCACAATTTCACAGCCAAGCGCGGCCGCATGTGAGGCGAGCGCCGCCAGCTGTCGATTCGCCTGCGAGTATTTGGCAAGCTTCGACTGGCGAGCCTCGATCAACGTCTGCAGGCGCTCGCTGTGTGGACCCAGATAAACCTGTTTGATCGATCCATCCAGCAGTCGTGATTGGTAGTACCAATAGTCCTTGCCGCGAATCGATTTGCGATTAAACGAGCCTGGAACGTCGGCCACACAGCGAGAAACTGAAGCGGCTTGCAACGAGTCGACGAGCTGAGAGTAGGCTGTTTGTGCGGCCGCACTTAGGTCAGTGTACATAAAGTTATACTACCGTTTCTATTTGCGTAGTATAACCCTTGATCAGCAGAGCTGAAAAGCGGCGATTCAATTAAGCGAACATATGTTTATTCTGTTCGAGAATAAAGATTATGTTAAATGGAGTCGGTCATGATCTCGGTTATCTCGGTTATCTCGGTTCTATCGGTTCTCTTGGTTTAGCTGGTTTCAACTTCCTGTACCTTGTTCAGGCGGCGTCGGTGGCGCACAGCGTTGCTGAAGCGTGCCATCAAAAAGGTGTTGATCAGCTCCATGGCGAGGGCAGATCCGATCACTTTACCGCCCAGACAAAACACATTCATGTCGTCGTCTTCCACGCCTTGATGCGCAGAGAAGACATCGTGGATGAGCCCTGCGCGCACGCCAGCCACCTTGTTCGCCGCAATCGATGCTCCGACGCCGCTGCCGCACAACGCCACGCCGCGCTCGACCTGCTTCGCCGCGATGGCCCGGGCGAGGGGAATGACGAAATCGGGGTAGTCATCCGCAGGAGTCAATTGATACGCACCGAAGTCAACGACTTCGTGCCCGGCTTCGCGCAGCGACGCCGACACTTCCTCTTTCAGGGCAAAGCCGCCATGGTCGGCGGCGATTCCAATCTTCATAATGCTGTGTCCCAATGCTGCGACGACTTCGTGATACGGTTGGGCAGCGCCTGCGCAGTTTCGGGATGGGGCATCGCCCTGACAATAGCCTCGAAATCGAGAGCCTTCAGACTGGCGCCACCGACCAGAACGCCGCCGACTTCCGGCATCTCCAGGATCGCACGCGCGCTATGCGGGTTGACCGATCCGCCATAGAGGATGCGCACCGCCTTGCCTTCCGTCCCCAGACGCGCCACCAGGCGGTCACGGATATACGCATGCATTTCGATGACCTGCTCGGGTGTCGGCATGTGGCCCGATCCGATGGCCCAAAGTGGCTCGTAGCCGATCGCGGTTTCGGACGCCGTCATATCTTCGGGCACGCTCCCCGCAACCTGATCGCCGCAGACGGACAAGGCATTGCCGGCGAGCCGCTGCGCATTCGTCTCACCGATGCAAATGATCGCCAACAGTCCCGCACGCCGAGCGGCGCTCGCTTTTGAAGCAACGATTGCATCGGTCTCGCCGTGATGCTGACGGCGTTCGGAATGACCAACGATGACCGCAGATGCACCAGCGCCTTTCAGCATTTCCGCACTGATGTCGCCGGTGAAGGCGCCTGCAATCTCCGGACTGCAATCCTCACCACCGATGGCAATGCAACCAGCGGCTACTTGCACCGCGCGCGAAATCAGCGTCGCTGGCACGCAGAGTAGAACATCGGCCGATGGCGGCGTCGCCTTCACCGAGGCAGCGATCGCTTCAATTTCACGGAGCTCAGTTGCCATGCCGTGCATCTTCCAGTTTCCGGCGATCACTTGCTGCATGTGATTCCCGAAAAATCGAACTCGTTACTCAGCGCGCGACAGCCGTCGAGATGGCTAAGCGCCAAGCTCGCGACTCGGCGAAGGCTCAGTGCCGCCAATTTCCGATTTCATCAGCGCGTACTCGTCGCGCGTAATCTCACCCTTCGCGTACCGGACGTCGAGGATATCGATGGCACTGCCGGATGCCTCGCTGCCGAATCGGCGGTGTGCACGATACGTGTAGCCCCAGTTGCCGATGCCCGAGAACAGCAGAAAGAAGAAGCCTAGCCAGAGAAACCAGCCCCAGCCGGTATACCAGTCGTTCCAATACGCATGTTCCATCTTCGTGCTCCTGTTCAGACCAACGGGTTCGTCAATCAAAATTTGAGTGTGAGCGTGGAGGGTGGCGGCGTCTGTGCGGCGGCGCACGCAATCGGCAAGTGGCAAGGTACTAGTTTGTATCGGCGTGGATTCAGGCTCCCCTTCGTGCGTCAGCGCAAGTACGCGAGCGGCTGCGCAGCATGGACTCTGTTGTTTAACGACATGGTTTCCGACTGAGGCAACAATGAAGACCGCAATCAATCCCTTCACCTCGTTTCTGGTATTTCTCTGCATCGCCGCCGGCGCAGCCAGTGCGTACTGGGTCGATATCCTTCTGGCGGTCGCGCTCGGGCACGGCTTTCCGCGCCCGCTCAAGTGTTATCGACACGCGGCCGTGGGTGACGCCGCGTCACGATGAACCAGTGGCTTCCAGAGCGCTTGTGATGCTCGCCGTCAGTCCGTTCGTTGGCGAACAGACGATGGTCTACAGACCGCTTAAAGTGCTTATATAGAGACGGTATTCAGTCAGTGAACTGACACTGGGTGCCGTCGGCGTCCCATTGCTTACACATTTGAAGGAGCAGGAACTATGTTGCGAACAGCCAAGGAACTACATGACTACGCGATCGGCGCAGTCGACGGCGCCATCGGTCAGGTCAAAGACCTCTACGTCGACGATAAGGCTTGGGTCGTGCGCTACCTGGTCGTCGAGACCGGAAGCTGGCTCACGGAAAAAAAGGTACTGATCTCGCCGAGGGCGATCGGCAAGCCTGATTCAGCGGCGCAGATGCTGCCGGTGTCGATCAGCAAAGAACAGGTCAAGAACAGCCCGGATTTTGACGCGGAAAAGCCCGTCACGCGGCAGCACGAGCTCGCGCATTCCAGCCACTACGGCTACTTGCCTTACTGGGGCGGCACGGGACTTTGGGGCGACGGCATGTATCCGAACGTGATGCCCGAGGGCTACAGCGGGTTGAAAACGCAACAGGCGATGGCGCCGCAAGACCGCTACACCCTCAGCCCAGCCGAAGCCGCTCTAGACGAGCACGCTGATCCGCATCTGCGTAGCTGCGCAGAAATTACTGGTTATCACCTGGACGCCAGCGACGGTGCGATTGGTCATGTGTCTGGCATGGTGATTGACGACGAGACTTGGGCCGTGCGCTACCTGATCGTCGACACCAGTAACTGGTGGCTCGGTCATCAAGTGCTCGTGGCACCCAAGTGGATCGAGGCCGTGAGCTGGGTGGAAAGCTCCATATCGGTCAAGTTGACGCGCCAGGCCGTGAAGGATGCGCCGGTCTACGAACCGGGGCAAAGCTTGACCCGCGAGTATGAAGCTCTCCTGCACCAACACCATGGATTCAACGGCTACTGGGCCGAAGGCGAGCATCGCAACACCGAGACGTCACATGTCTAGCTTCGTGTAGGCGCTTATGAGCTTGATTTGATAAACCGGCGTCGCTTTTAAAACTCATTCGCTGATTTGACCCGGACGAAGTCGGTGCTTCTACTCAGTATGCAACGGAATTCTGCTCGTTTCGCGCGTCGATCATTTGGCCTATGCACACCGTCACGAACATGAAAATGTGGGTTAGCCCGAACACCCAGTTGTCGAGCATTCACGTGTAG
>JBBRGY010000240.1:0-5378 GCA_038223495.1 Burkholderiales bacterium
TTGGAATCAATGCGCATCGTCGATCATGCGCGCGCACAGGGCGTGAATTTCATCGACACCGCTGACGTCTATTCGCTCGGTAAATCCGAAGAAATCACCGGCACCGCGATTCGAGGTGATCGCGATCACTGGATTTTGGCGACCAAAGTTGGCAACAAAATGCAGCCCGATGGTGCGTTGCCAAATCACGAGCGCTACTCCCGAAAGTGGGTAATGCAGGAATGTGACGCGTCGCTCAAGCGCCTTGGCACGGACTACATCGACATCTATTACATGCATCGCGATTTTGAAGAGGACGCGTTGGACGAGGCAGTCGCTGCGCTGGGCGATCTGATTCGTGCGGGCAAGATTCGCTATTTTGGCGTGTCAAATTTTCGTGCGTGGCGAATCTCGGAAGTGATCGCCGAATGCAAGCGTCAAGGCGTGCCGCTTCCCGCAATTTGTCAGCCGTATTACAACCTGCTGAATCGTTTGCCTGAGGTGGAAATTCTTCCTGCATGCGGCTTTCACGGCATCGGTGTTACGCCGTATAGCCCGATTGCGCGCGGCGTGCTCACCGGCAAATACAAGCCCGGCGATGCGCCGCCATCAGATTCGCGCGCCGCTCGTGCCGACAACCGTTTCATGCAAACCGAATGGCGTGATGAGTCGCTCGTGATCGCGCAAAAACTCGAAACCCATGCCAGCAGCAAAGGCTTCTCGCTGTTGCAATTTGCTACGGCTTGGGTGCTTGCCAATCGCTTTGTTACCAGCGTGATCGCCGGACCAAAAACGCTCGCGCAGTTCGAGCCGTACTTTGGCGCGCTCGATTACCCGTGGGCTGACGACGACGATGCGATGGTCGATTCGCTGGTGCCAAAAGGCCATCCGTCGACGCCAGGTTACAGTGACCCGGCGTATCCGTTTATTGGTCGATAATCGTCGTTGTCAAACATTTTTTGAAGCGATAGCTTTTTGCTGAAACAATCACTGCACTGGGGCTAAGAGCGAATAACGGCGATAGTCGACTATTACAAATATTCGGAATTAGCCCCAATTGAAACGCCATTTCAGCCAAAAGCTGATAGAGAAATTCAGAACAATTATGCTCGGAAAATTAAACGAACTGACTGAGGGGCACGGCGAGCTAAAACGTGGTCACGGCCTGATCTCCGGCGTGATTGCGCTGTCGCTCGCCATCCTGTGCTTCCTCGGCGTGCTCGCCTTCCACTTCCCTGAATATCTGACCACGCCGCAGCTCCGCAAAAGCTACAACGTGGACGTCATCCGCTACATCATGCTCGCCGCGCTCGCGATCTCGGGCGGAATCAGCCTGGTGAACGTCATCTTCAATCGCGCACGCTGGCTAGCCGCGTTCGCGTTTGGGCTCGTTGCGCTCACGCTGATGCTTGGTGGCCACAAAGTGCCAGTGCATGATTTCGCGGACAACACGCCGTACATCGGGCTCGACTGGTTCATCCTCGATCTGCTCGGCTCATCGCTGATTTTTATCTTCATCGAAAAGCTCTTCAAACACCGCAAAGATCAGCCGGTTTTTCGTGCTGAATGGCAGACCGATTTTCATCACTTCATCGTCAATCACATGATCGTGGGGTTCGTGCTGCTCGCCACGAACCTGATGATGCACAAATTTTTCGGCTGGGCGGCGAACGACGGCGTGCGCGGCTGGGTTCAGGGCTTGCCGTTCTGGGCGGCCGTGCTTTTGATCGTGCTGGTCGCCGATTTTGTTCAGTACTGGACGCACCGCGCGTATCACGAAGTGCCGATACTTTGGCGCTTGCACGCCGTGCATCACAGCGCAAAAAGCATGGACTGGCTAGCTGGCTCACGGCAACACGTCGTTGAACTTTTGATCACGCGCACGCTGGTGCTCGCGCCGATTTACGTGCTCGGTTTTTCGAAAGAAGTGATCGACGCCTACATCATCATCGTCGGCTTTCAGGCCGTGTTCAATCACGCCAACGTCAGCGTGCGCCTAGGCCCGCTGCGCTACATCATCGTCACCCCAAACTTCCATCACTGGCACCACAGCCAGGACCAAGCCGCGCTAGATCGCAATTACGCCGCGCATTACGCCTTCCTCGATTACATCTTCGGCACCGCCGTGAAAAGCGATCAGCTCTGGCCTGAGAAATACGGCGTGCTGGGCGACTACGTCCCGAACGGATTCGTGAAGCAGTTCAAGTTTCCGTTTACTTGGAAGGGATAGAAGGGACAGCGGGCAGGTTGCGCGCTTCGCTCGGCTTCTGGTAACACGGCGGCCAATTGCTAGGCATGGATCTCTATTCAGCGCCACGCCAATGACTACATTTGTTGCGCCATACTTGCCGTCCGCCCGTGGCGCGACGATAATGGGTCGACACTAATGTGTCGAATGGGGAGACAAAGATGCGCGCTGTGAACTTAATCACTCGGACGATTTGTTCGTTTTTGCTGGTTTGGCTGACGGTAGCGACAGGATTCGTGTCGGCCGTTTCGACACAGACTGCTTCTACGGTAAATGTGGCCACGTCCGGAACCGGATCAGGCGCCATCACCAGTAACGTCGGATCGATCAACTGCGGTGCCACCTGTAGCGGCAACTTCGCTAACGGTACGTCGCTCGTCCTTACCGCTACCCCGGGATCCGGGCAGCGATTTATGGGTTGGCTCGGCCCCTGTACCAACGCCGCGACTTGCAACTTTATCGTGAACGGCGATGCGACTGCAATTGCAACGTTCGCCCCGACCGTCGTTGGCGAACCTACCCTCGATATCGACGGCAGCAGCAGTTGTAATGCGCTGTCCGACGGGCTGCTGCTGATGCGCTACCTGCTGGGGTTGCCAACGGCGGTTTCACAGAACGCTGCAACATCACCGAGTGCGCTCCGTCTGTCCACGCAAGACATTGGCGATTACCTGCTTAACGTGAGGCCCGCGCTGGATATCGACGGCAACGGACAGGTCGACGCTACCACCGACGGCGTGTTGATTTTGCGTTACCTGTTTGGCCTTCGCGGGTCGGGTTTGACCGCAGGACCTGTTTTTGGAATCGGTGCAACACGCCAGCTTGACACCGACATTGAGGCGAGGATTCTCGGCCTGTGCTCGACGTTTCCGCTCAGTTATTTGCTGACTGCGAGCAAATTGGGTCCAGGTGCAGGTGCGATCACGAGCGGCAGCAACACGCCGGGTATAGCCTGCGGTGCTGATTGCACGCAGAACTACATTGCTGGCGCATCAGTGAGCCTCAGCGCATTGCCCGATGCCGGGTCTTTTTTCGCGGGATGGGGCGGCGCATGTACGGGTACTGGTACCTGCAATGTATCAATGACCGCAGCGAACAGCGTATCTGCTTTTTTTACGCAAGTCACACCCGGCTGCACGCCGTCCGCCGATGTACCTGACGTTGCATTTGTTGATTCGAATTGCGACGGTATCGACGGCGACATTGCTACGTCATTTTTTGTTAGCAAAAATGGCGCAGACACCAACCCTGGCACCATTGCCGCGCCATTTCTGACCGTGCAAAAGGGCGTAGACAGTGCATTTGTTGACGCTACGCGAAAACGCGTACTCATTACGTCGGGTGTGTACAACGAAGGCGCTGGATTGCAAGCCAAAACAGGTGTGAGCTTGTATGGCGCATACGACGCCAACTGGCAGCGATCCGGCGCGTTGGTTACCTCCACAAAGATCCAGGGCACGCCGCAGGGGGTACTTGCTGATGGGGTCACCAACGTTTCTTTGCAGCTATTGGCCGTCAATGGACTGTCTGGCGGTGTATTGGGCAGCAGCGTTTATGGCGTGCGCGCCATTAACGGGGCCAACATCTCGTTGAATTCTGTTGCCGTGACAGCATCGAATGCGCCGGGGGGCAGCAACGGTGGGTCGGGCGCACCTGGTGCCAATGCGGCCGGAGGCGCTCCGGGCGGTGGTGGTAGTTGTGACGATCCCTCGGGCTCGGGTGGTTCACCGGGTGTCGGTGCACCGGGACGTTCCGGTGGGAACGGCGGTTCGGGTGGAGCGGAATCGAGTGCAGCCATCATGGCGGGTTTATCCGGAGTAAACGGAGTGGGAGGCACATTGGGCGGCGCCGGTGGTGGCGGCGGCGATCCCGGTGCCGCAGGCAACAGTGGTGGCAATGGCGCCAACGGAGGCAACGGCGCGTCCGGCGCTGGCGGCACCAACACGGTTGCAAACGCTGGTACTTTATGGGTTGGTGCGAACGGAACATCAGGGCTCGGCGGTGGGCTCGGCAATGGCGGCGGCGGTGGAGGCGGTGGTGGCAATCAGTATTGCTTCTTTTGCAACAGCGGTGGCGGCAACGGCGGCGGTGGCGGTGGTGGCGGTGGTGGTGGCGGTGCACCTGGCCTCGCGGGTAGCTACGGCGGCGGGTCATTCGCCGTCTACCTTTTCAACGCTACGGCAGGCGTAAACGCGGGTACGCTGACCACTAGCAGCGGTGGGAAAGGCGGCGACGGTGGGGTCGGAGGCTCTGTAGGTCAAGGTGGCAACGGCGGCAGCGGTGCTACGGTATGCACGTCAGAGGTCGGCGCAGGTGGCAATGGTGGTAAGGGCGGCAGCGGCGGTGCAGGTGGTGGTGGTGGTGGTGGTGCGGGCGGACCCTCTATCGGCGTCTTTCGCGGCGGCACCAGCACAGTGACCGTCGTCAACAGCCCGACCTTTCTCCTCGGCGTACCGGGTGCCGGCGGTTCTGGTGGCGGCGCAAATGGCATTAGTGGATTGATAGTTCCGTGATGGTTCAGGGCGTGCAGCACACCGTTGACAAATGCTGCCCCCAAAACGAGTTGTTTTTGCGGAAGACGGCGACTTGTGACGGTAACGCCTGAATGCGTAGCGGGTTTATGGGTAGCAAGCTGGGAAAAGCGATCAACGCTGGCCTGAGAAATACGGCGTGCTCGGCGAATACGTCTCGAACGGATTCGTGAAGCAGTTCAAATTGCTATTCACCTAGAAGGACTGTCGTTTTGTGAAGTGCGAACTGTTTTATTTCAGCACGGCATAAATAAACACATTTTTGACGGGTGGGGTTTCACAGTACTGGCCCCAACATTCCAGACTTAACCACACGAAGGAGCTTCACAATGTCAACACTACGCTTGGGCGATACCGCCCCCGATTTCACGCCGGTTTGCACGACTGAGCTGGGCAAAACTGCTGCGCTTTCGGGCGAGTTTGCGAAGCGCGGCGTGAAGCCCATCGCGATCAGCGTTGATCCCGTTGATCAGCATAAAAAATGGGTCGGCGACATTAACGAAACGCAGAACACGACGGTGAACTTTCCGATCATCGCCGATGCGGATCGCTCCGTTGCGATGCTGTACGACATGATTCACCCGAAAGCGCTGGCGACGCACACGGTGCGCAGCGTGTTC
>JBBRGY010000241.1:0-5369 GCA_038223495.1 Burkholderiales bacterium
CAGATCGCCCGGCATGCGCAGGCTTTCATTGGCTAATTGGCGATCAATTTCGTCTTGCTGGCGGTCGATGTATCCGGCGTATTTTGCGGTGATTTCGACTTGTTCGGCGACTAATTCATCGGCCTTTGTCGATCCAGTTTGTGCCACAGACGGGGAGGCTTCACTCTTCGCGTGAAGATTTAATTCATCACGCAACGCATCCATCGCCGCATACCTCACGCCGGGACGGCGCAACAGGTCAAACAAACTGTATTCACGCTCAATCGTAGTTCCAAGCAATGCCGTCGCACGCTCATTGTTGAGCAACGCTGGATTCACCCAGGTCGATTTCAGTCGCTCTGTTTCACGTGAAACAGCATCGCGTTTGCGATTGAACGCATCCCAGCGGGCATCGTCGACCAATCCGAGCGCACGCCCCTGCTCCGTCAAACGCATATCAGCGTTATCTTCGCGAAGCTGCAATCGGTATTCGGCGCGGCTCGTAAACATGCGGTACGGCTCATTCACGCCTTGCGTCGTCAGGTCATCAACGAGAACGCCGAGATACGCTTCGTCGCGGCGCGGACACCAACCGTCTTTGCCCTGGGATTGACGCGCCGCATTCACGCCGGCAAGCAACCCTTGCGCCGCCGCTTCTTCGTAACCGGTTGTCCCGTTGATCTGACCTGCCATAAAAAGGCCGTTCAGATACTTGGTTTCTAGCGTCTGCTTCAACTGGCGCGGATCGAAGTAATCGTACTCAATCGCATAACCGGGCCGCAGGATGTGCGCGGCTTCCAAGCCATTCATGCTGCGAACCATCGCAATCTGAACATCGAACGGCAAGCTCGTGGAGATGCCTGCCGGATAGATTTCCTGAGTGGTCAATCCTTCCGGTTCAAGAAAGATTTGATGACTCGTCTTGTCGGCGAAGCGATGAATTTTGTCTTCGATACTCGGGCAATAGCGCGGCCCAATACCCTCGATCACCCCCGTAAACATGGGGCTTCGATCCAGACCGGAGCGCACAATTTCATGCGTCCGCTCATTGGTGTGCGTGATCCAGCATGGCACTTGCCGTGGGTGCATCGCGCGATCACCCATGAAGCTGAAGACGGGCGCAGGATCATCGCCCGGCTGTACGCCGAGCTTTGAATAATCGATGGTCTTGCCGTCGATGCGTGGCGGTGTGCCGGTTTTTAAGCGCCCTTGTGGCAGCTTCATTTCCTTCAGCCGCGCACCCAGCGTCGTGGCCGCAGGATCGCCCGCGCGACCCGCCGTGTAATGTTGCAACCCGATGTGGATCAAACCCGAGAGAAAAGTACCCGCCGTAAGCACCACCGCATCGCACTCAAAGACCAAACCCATCTGAGTTTTGACGCCAGTGACGCGACCGCCGACTACTATCACGTCATCGACCGGCTGCTGAAACAGCGTGAGGTTCGCCTGCGTTTCAATGCGACGGCGAATCGCGGCGCGATACATCACGCGATCCGCCTGCGCCCTCGTCGCCCGAACGGCCGGACCTTTTGACGAATTCAAAATGCGAAACTGGATGCCCGCTTCGTCCGTGGCGATAGCCATTGCACCGCCCAGCGCGTCCACCTCTTTCACCAAATGGCCCTTGCCAATGCCGCCGATGGAGGGATTGCAGCTCATCTGGCCCAGCGTTTCGATGCTGTGCGTTAGCAGCAATGTCTTCGAGCCCGCACGCGCAGCCGCCAGCGCAGCCTCGCTACCAGCGTGGCCACCACCAACTACGATCACATCAAAACGGCCGGGAAAGATCATTGTTCAGCGACACCCACAAGGTAGAAACGGCTAGCCCCAAAGAATCGGCACTGGCCATCGACGCTGGACCAGGTCAATCGACCAATTTGCTCCTATGGTCGCAATTTGTTTCACGTGAAACACTAACCAGAAAGGGAGGACGTATTCTACCGAGGGAATCACAAACGCCAACCCGAAGAAGCGCAACAATATCATTTGAATGCAAAACACACCAATGCAACCAATCTCCAAGCTGAACGCAATTGTCGACATCATTTCTTTGAATCAGCTTTTCTGCTAAATCACTGCTACACGAGGGCTAAGGCCTGATAACGACAATTGTCGACTTCTGCTCGTAACTCATCCTAGCCCCAGCAAAACAAGGCATACACACCAAAGCTGATACCATTTCTGTGTGGCTCAAATCGAAAAATTGCCAAGAAATATCGCAACGTCAGCGCCGAGACACTCAACTGCGGCGAGACTGTCACCGCCGCACCTCGCATAAATCCGTGAACGCCGTCTCAGCCAACGCTCATCCACCGCGCGGCTTTGTGCTCTGGCTCTCAGTCAGCCAGCTCATCAGTTGGGGCACGCTGTTCTACACATTTTCGCTGCTGCTTGAGCATTTTGAGAAAGACCTCTCAATATCTCGCGTTGACGCAGCGCTCGCGTTCAGTCTGGCCTTGCTGGCTGAAGGCGTGCTTTCAATGGCCGTGGGGCGCATGATCGATGCTGGCCGCGCTCGCGCCGTGATGTGCGCAGGCTCTGTGCTCGCGGCTGCGGCCTTCGTGGCGCTCGCGTTCGTGCAAACCCAGTGGCAGCTCTACGCAGCCTGGATAGCGCTCGGCACAGCGATGTCCGGCACATTGTATCAGCCCGCGTTTTCGGTGTTAATCCGGCGCTACCCGGAAGATTTCCGACGCGCCATCATCACCCTTACTTTTTTGGGCGGACTCGCCAGCACCGCGTTCATTCCGCTCGGCGCGTGGCTGATCAGCGCTTTCGGCTGGCGTGACGCCGTGATCGCGCTCGGCACGCTGCACCTGACCGTCTGCCTGCCGATTCACGCGTACTGGCTGCGCGGCGAACCGCCCGGAAAAGCGCATCACGAGGGCACGTCGGCGAAGAAACTCGCTGAATACACGCACCATTTTCCGTTCTGGGGGCTCGCCGCATTCTTCGTTCTGTTCTCCGGCATCACCACTGCGATGGGCGGACACTTGGTCCCCATTCTGCGCGAACGCAATCTACCCGAGGCATGGGTGATTGCGATTCCTGCATCCATCGGCATCTTGCAAGTCGCCGGACGACTGGTGCTGTTCTTTACCGAGAAACGCATCGACATTCACAAGGCCAATCGCTGGATTCCAACGCTCTTGCCAGCTGCGCTTTTTGTGCTGGCGCTGGGCCTGCAATCGCCGTGGATCGCCGTCTTTTTTGCGCTACTCTACGGCATGGCCAACGGCATGATCACCATCGTCAAGGCCACGGCGATGGCCACGTATGTGTCGCGCGAGCGGGCGGCGTCGTTGAATGGACTGCTCGGTTTGCCCACCGCCACCGCCCGCGCAGCAGCGCCTTCCGTGCTCGCCGCGCTGTGGGCGGCCACGGGCAACTACCTCATGGGGTTATGGGTGCTTTGCCTGTTTGGCGGCTTGGCCGTCGCAACATTCTGGTGGGCGCAGCGACATGCGTTGAAGCCCACATAGCACTTCAGTCGTTAGCAACTTCGCGCACTCGCCGTTGTAACTGCGTGTAACGATGCGCGAATGCTGTCTGCATTTCCCAATGCCATCCGTTATACAAAGTATCAACGAGGTACGCCTCGAAGAAAAACACCCCCTGTTCAACGACCCATTGGAGACATCATGAAAACCACTCTTCGCACCTTGATCGCATTGACCGGCCTCGCCGTCGCCTTCGGTGTCAGCGCACAAACCAATACCACCAAGATCGACCAACGCGAGGCGAATCAGCAGACGCGCATTCAAAACGGCGTCGCTACCGGCGCTCTGAGCAATCGCGAAGCGGTTCGCATGGAAGCAGGTCAGGCCAAAGTGACCAAGATGGAAGATGCCGCAAAAGCCGACGGCAAAGTCACCCGCGCCGAACGCAAGGCGATTAACCATCAGCAGAACAAGCAAAGCCGCCGCATCCATCGCCAGAAGCACGACGGCAACAACAAGTAAAACCGCTCGCCCAAAAAAAGGCGCACCGAGGTGCGCCTTTTTATCGAGCCGCCGACGTGACTATTGAACTTGCGTCGTCAAAAGCTGCGAAGTGCTGTTGATACTGAACCCCGCGACCGTCGTCGCGTCGGCTATATCCGCACGCAGCAGGCCCAAACCCGGAGCGATCCACGACGTCGTGGTGGTGTGCGAATTTGATCCGACACTAGGGTACTGCGTCAACTGATCCGTCGCAAATTTGCATGCAGTGAAAGTTCCAGCAGGTACGGTCACTGATTCTCTAGAGACCAACGTAATAGACCCCGTTTGATTGCCGGTTCCGTTTGGCGAGGCAGGGTTAAAAGTGATGGTTCGTGCAAAGTCGATGCGCTGGCCAATCGAGATTGCCTTCGGATAAACAATGGGCGGCGCGTAGTAGGTTTCGTTCGTGACACCGCCGCTAACGCCGCGCGCGCCGATTTCTGAATAAGTCGCACCGTTGTCCTCAATCATTGTGCTGGACGTAGAGCCTGGCGACGTGTCGACTACCTGCGTCACCGTGCGCCCCAAGAACGTGATTGGCGTGGCGTTATATGTCCGGACAAATGTCGTTGCTGGACTTGTAGAACCCGCCGTAGTCGACGTGGACTGTATCGTCAATGCCTTGTTAGACGAGAAATAAACACCGCAGTCGTCCGACCCAGACGGTGGTGGCGTGATAACTGAGCTCGCCGCCGTGGCGCTTGTCGCGCAGAACGCTATTCCCTCGCCGTCGTAGCCTGCTGTAACCGCCGCGTTGTAAGTTGCCAGACTGGCGCTGTAACGATGATTCGAAGTTTTCCCATTGGCCCCCGCACGGAATCCGCGATAAATTCCTACGGCACCCGCAGGGCATACGCCACCAGAGGCCTTCAGAGTGGCGAAATCGTAATCTTCCCAATTGAAGCCGGGCACATTCTGCGCGCGAATACCCTCGCAATCAGGACCTTGGAGACCGTAGAAATGCGAACTCACAAAGGGGTTTGTAAGACCGATGTAGAAGCGGCAAATTTTTGCCTGGTTCGCAGTAGCGCCGGCAACCGCCGTCGCCTGAAATGTCATGCCCGTGCGCTGAAACACAGCGATGCCATCCAACCCGGCCTGCTCATCGGCCCGGCCCGTCACAAAATACGCATCCAGCACCTTGTGGTGATATTCCACCACGGTTACGTTCTGCGCCTGCACTTGCGCGCTGAACGCGCACAGCACAACTGTGATCGCAGCGGTCAGCACACTTCGTGAACAAAGTTCCCTAAATCTCATTTTCACAACCCCCGATGAAGCGCGCATGTTTTCATGCCGCGCTGATTAGCTATTTATGTGTTTACGCAAGCCGCGCTCAGGACTAAACAGCAGGACGAGCACACCGCTATGGCGCAGAAGTCAGTCTAGTGGTCATACCAAAAACAC
>JBBRGY010000242.1:0-5367 GCA_038223495.1 Burkholderiales bacterium
CGTAATCTCGCCGACACCGGAATTGAGCACCAGACGCGTGGTGATGTCGCGCGCGCGCTCGATCCGAAATCCGA
This sequence comes from Burkholderiales bacterium, assembly GCA_038223495.1. GTDB lineage: Bacteria > Pseudomonadota > Gammaproteobacteria > Burkholderiales > Casimicrobiaceae > Casimicrobium. Next base: position 75 of record JBBRGY010000242.1, read on the forward strand.
GCCGGTTCATGCCGGTGTTGAACTTCAAATAGATGTCGAGCTTGCGGGCGAGCGGCGTCGCTTCAAATTCGCTTAATTGCTCGTCGCAGTGAATCACGCAGGCGAGCCGATGCTCGGCGGCGGCGTGCCAGTCAAGCGCCGCGTAGCAGCCTTCGAGCAACAAAATCGGCTTTTTCCATCCCATTTCACGTAGACGGATGGCGTTTTCAATTTCAATCAGCGCCAGTCCATCTGCAGCAGCGAACGCCTGCATGGCCGCCGCGATGCCATGTCCATAAGCGTCAGCCTTGATGACCGCCCACGTTTGCGCGCCCTGCGTCAACTGTTGCACGAGTGCTAAGTTGTGCGTCATCGCGGTACGGTCAATGGTGGCTACGAGGGGTCTTGGCATGGGTCGTTACGTCATCAGGGGATATCGAGGGCATCTCTAAAAACCAATTTGTGGTGCGCATCGCTTCGTTACGGAGTGCTCGCAATCCTCATGTACCAGAGCGTACATTGCGGTTGCTGCGCGCCCCGCGCCTCACGCTGCATCCCCAAAAAGTGATTTTTAAAGACGCCCTCTGGGCCTATGCTACTCTCCGATTCGAAATTGATTGGCGGCTCGTATCGCGAAAATATAAGTCGTGCGTACGCTGCGGATTCTGAGGGGAAACCGCAGGCAAGCCGTCGACGGCAAACAGAAAAACAGGAGACGAGTAGCGCATGCAGCGCGGGTTTTACACGATCATGGCGGCGCAGTTTTTCAGCTCGCTCGCCGATAACGCGCTTTTTGTTGCTGCGTATCAATTGCTTCGCTACGAAGGCGCGCCCACCTGGCAGGGCGCTGCGCTGGTGCCGTTGTTCGCGTTTTTCTATGTGGTGCTGGCGCCGTTCGTAGGCGCGTTTGCCGATCGCTTCCCCAAGGGGCGCGTGATGTTCACGTCGAACCTGATCAAGGTAGTTGGCTGCCTGCTGCTGCTGTTCGGCACGCACCCGCTGATGGCCTACGCCGTCGTCGGACTAGGCGCTGCGGCGTATTCACCTGCCAAGTACGGCATCCTGACCGAGCTTTTGCCGCCGTCGCAATTGGTCAAGGCCAATGGCTGGATTGAAGGCCTGACCATTCTCTCGATCATCATGGGCAATGTGCTGGGCGGCGTGCTGGTGGGGCCCAAGGTCGGCGATTGGTTGCTCGACCTTGATTTTCCGATGATCGATTTTGATATCGCTACCGCGCCCGAAGCCGCGATTGCCTGCATGATCGCGGTCTACATCATCGCGGCGGCGTTTAACTTGCGCATTCCCCACACGGGCGTTGCCATGCAACCGATCCCGACCGCTACGCATTTGCTGCCCGATTTCTGGCATTGCAACACGCGTTTATGGCGCGACAAACTGGGCCAGATTTCGCTGGCGACGACGACACTCTTTTGGGGCGCTGCCGGCAACCTGAAAGTCATCGTGATCGCTTGGGCGGCCACTGCGCTCTCCTACAGCGTGACCGAAGCCACAACATTGGTGGGTGTCGTCGGCATTGGCACGGCGGCGGGTGCGGTGTATGCGTCGATGCGTGCCTCGCTGGATCGCGCCACGAACGTGATCCCGCTGGGCATTGGCATGGGCTTGGCGGTGGCGTGCATGATATTTATCAATCACCTGTGGATCGCGGTGCCGTTCCTGATCTTTTTGGGCGCGATTGGCGGCTATCTTGTCGTGCCGATGAACGCGCTGTTACAACATCGCGGTCACATGCTGATGGGCGCGGGCCGCTCGATTGCCGTGCAAAATTTCAACGAACAATTGGCGATCCTGCTGCTCGGCGGCTTCTACACGCTGATGACAAGTCTGGAGCTGTCCATTTTCGCGTCCGTTGCGTCGTTCGGTTTGCTGGTGGCGGGCTTCATGTACCTGATTGGCCGCTGGCACCAATCAAACCTCGTGCATCACAAAGCGGAGCTGGATCGGTTGCTCGCTATTGCCAAGAGCGACAAGCACTAATTGCCTATTAGCTTTTTGATGGAAGCTCGTTGGCACGGGGGCTAAAGGGCAATTTACTTCGAAGTCGACTTTCGATTAAACCTGCAGCTAGCCCCTGTAGAGACTGCGTCGCCACGAAAGGCTACTAATGCAGGCGCCTGTCTCGATGGTCGTTCTGATCAGCGGGCAGTGCGAACGACTAGCCGCCAGCTTTCTTGATCGTGCGCATCGTCCGTCTCGTTGACGAAGATCACATTGCGATTAAATGCAAAGGCATACGCTCTCCGGCAGTGCGATGGCTCCGTTTTGGAGTTTGCTTCGAGATTCTGGTCACATGGAACGCTCCACCCCTTTTGCCTCTGCGACAGTCCTTACTGCGATGCGCCCGTCGGTGCGCTTTGAGGTGGTCTGCTTTGCTGGCAGCCTGTCGGCCCTGAAAGCCGCCGTTGACAACGGCGCCAGCTGCGTTTATTCGGGCTTGCGCGACGCTACCAATGCATGCAACGCCATTGTTGCCCTGTTTGATGAGGCCCGAAAGCGGACGCTGACACCCGTCGAAGCCTTGCGGCGCATGCAGCCGTTGATGCCGGAGCAAGGCTGCAATGGTTATTGGCACGGTCGGCCCGGGATGGAGCAGATCATTCAGACTGCGTCGGCCTGAACAACTGTGTACTACGGCGAGCGTTTCAACAGCATTAGCCATTTGGTGGGCGCTGCGCTGGCAATCGCCGGCGCTGTGCTGCTGATTGTGCTGGCGGCCCGCTTGGGCGACCCCTGGAAAATTGTCAGCTTCAGCGTTTACGGTGCCATGCTGATATTGCTGTACGTCTTCTCTACGCTGTATCACAGCGTGCGTGGCGCGCGCGCAAAAAACGTGCTGCGCAAGTTTGATCACTGCTCGATCTACCTGCTGATTGCTGGCACTTACACGCCGTTTGCTTTGGTGTCGCTTCGCAGCAGCTGGGGCTGGTGGCTGTTCGGCGTAATCTGGGGGCTGGCGCTGCTGGGCATTGCCCAGGAGATTTGGCTGGCCAGGGGCGCGCGCGTGCTGTCGCTAGTGATCTACGTGCTGATGGGCTGGCTGGCCGTGGTGGTGATCTTGCCGCTGTGGCACGCGCTCACACCCGCAGGATTTACCTGGCTGGCGGCCGGTGGCGTTTTTTACACGCTGGGCATCGTCTTTTACGCCACTGACCACAAAGTGCGCCACGGCCACGGTCTGTGGCATCTGTTTGTACTTGCGGGCAGCGCCTGCCATTTTTTCACGATGCTGCTTTATGTGGCCTGATCGTCTGGACTGAACTGAATGGCCCCGCCAACCCCGCCCGCTGGTGTATGCCAGCTAGGGCAGCTCCAGCGTCGCGCAGCTTGCCAATCATGTCGCGGTGCGACTCGACCACAGCGGCTACTGGTGGGCTTCAATGATGATCTGGCGACAATTAATTTACGCTCAGCTTTTCTTTGAAAGCACCACTATACAGGGCATAAGGCTGAATTTATGCAGAAGTCGATAGTGGACCCAATGGGCAATTAGCCCAGATGAAACAAGCGTTACAGCAAAAAGCCATACCCAAAAATCACCGCTGAGCGATACTCACCAGAGCCACGCAGCCCCGCGCACGCCGCCAGAATCACCATGCACATTCGGTGCGATTTGGGTTTCAACAAACTCGCTGAAAACATAGCGTGGCAAAAGTTTCGGCACGTTCTCGTAGAGCCGTGGAATGTTTGATACGCCGCCGCCGAGCACGATGACATCGGGGTCGATCACGTTGATGATCGTCGCCAGCGCCCTTGCCAGTCGGTCTTCTACGCGTTGCAGGTACGTGTCCGCGATTTCGTCACCTGCGTCAGCTCGTTTGACGATTTCGCGGGCGGTAACGCCGACCTCGCCAAAATGCGCCGCGATGCCGGTGCCGGAGAGCCACGTCTCGATGCACCCCCACTTGCCGCAGTAACAGCGTGTTCCTGGCAATTCGTCTGCGGTCGGCCACGGCAACGGGTTGTGGCCCCATTCGCCAGCAATCGCATGCAGTCCGTTGACGATCTTTCCGTTGATGACGATACCGCCACCGACGCCTGTGCCTAGGATCACGCCGAACACAATCCCAGCGCCTTTTCCTGCGCCGTCAACCGCTTCGGAAAGGGCAAAACAATTGGCATCATTGGCCATTCGCACTTCGCGCTTAAGCCTTGATTCGAGCGCCTGTTTGACCGGCTGCCCGTTGAGCATCACGGTGTTTGAGCCACGCAGCAAGCCGGTCTTGGGCGACAGCGAGCCGGGTGTACCGATTCCGACGGTTGCGGTGGCATTGATCGACGATTCACATCGCACAACCAGACCGGTAATCGCGTCGTAAACGGCTTCGGCGGAAACCTTGGGCGTGGGCACGCGCTCGCGCCAGACAATCGCGCCGTCGGCGGCGAGCGCTACAGCCTCAATTTTGGTGCCACCGAGGTCGACACCGATGCGGAATTTTTCTGAGCTCATGGCCGAAATGCTAACCGCGGCGGCGGACAGAGCAGTGCGCTGGCTTAGCGAATGCGGGTCAGTCCCGCTCGCGCATCGCGCTTAAGCCGTGACAGTCGCTCCCGTCGGCAGCGGACACACCGCGCCGGTCCCTGCCAAACCACAATATCCGTCAGGATTTTTGGCCAGATATTGCTGGTGATATTCCTCTGCGTAGAAGAAATGCGGCGTCGCTTCACCGGGCTTTCCACCCTGAATATCGGTGGTGATCGCACCGAGGCCGCGTGCGGTTAGTGCCGCTTGAAACTGCACCTTGGTCGCTTCAACGGCTGCGCGCTGTTCGGGCGTATAGCAATAGATGGCCGAGCGATATTGGCTGCCCATGTCGTTGCCCTGACGCATGCCCTGAGTTGGATCGTGCTCCTCCCAAAACAGCTTCAGCAGTTGTTCGTAGCTCACTTTACTCGGGTCATAAACGACTAGTACCATCTCGGTGTGCCCAGTGCGCCCCGTGCACGTTTCTTGATACGTCGGGTTCTGCGTGAAGCCACCGGCGTAACCGACGGCCGTTGAGTACACGCCCGGTTGCTCCCAGAACGCGCGCTCTGCGCCCCAAAAGCAGCCCATCGCGAATTGAGCGAGCTGCATGCCCTCGGGGAATGGCGCGACGATATCGTTGCCGTTGGCGAAATGTTTGCGCGATAAGGTGATCGCTTGCGTGCGTCCAGGTAGCGCGTCAGCCGCGCTCACCATCGAGGTTGATTTTCCGAAAAATCCCATAACTCAGCTCCGTATAAAAATGCACCGTCCCTATTAGTGTGCGGCCATAGCGCGAGCTTACAATCGATCCTACAAAAATATTGG